>JBDTSN010000161.1:0-5638 GCA_039931145.1 Burkholderiales bacterium
TTCGCAGGGCTGACGCGCGACCGCCACTATGGCGACGGACGGCTCGGCGAGCGCGAATTCATCGTCGTCGATACCGGTGGCTTCGAGCCCGACAGCACGAGCGGCATCGTCAAGGAGATGGCGCGCCAGACGCGCCAGGCCGTGGCCGAAGCCGATGCGGTGATCTTCGTCCTCGATATTCGCAGCGGCCTTGCCGGGCAGGACCAGGACATTGCGCGCTACCTGCGTTCCGTCAGCAAGAAAGTCTTCCTCGCCGTCAACAAGGCC
Organism: Burkholderiales bacterium; assembly: GCA_039931145.1. Taxonomy (GTDB): domain Bacteria; phylum Pseudomonadota; class Gammaproteobacteria; order Burkholderiales; family Burkholderiaceae_C; genus CAIKUF01. The sequence goes on from JBDTSN010000161.1 coordinate 268, forward strand.
GAGGGCATGGTCGATTCGCCACTCCTTGCCGAGTTCCACGAACTCGGCATCGGCGAGCCGCACCCGGTGTCGGCCGCACACGGGCAGGGCATTCGCAGCCTGCTCGATGCGGTGCTCGAGGGCTTCGAGCCGGATATCGAACCCGAGCCCACGCCCGACGGCGCGCCGATCAAACTTGCCGTCGCCGGGCGGCCGAACGTCGGCAAATCGACGCTCATCAATACCTGGCTCGGCGAGGTGCGGCTGATCGCGTTCGATCAGCCGGGAACGACGCGCGATGCGATCAGTGTGCCCTTCGAACGCAACGGCGAGATGTTCGAACTGATCGACACCGCCGGACTGCGCCGCAAGGGCAAGGTGTTCGAGGCTGTCGAGAAGTTCTCCGTCGTGAAGACGCTGCAGGCGATTGCCGACGCCGATGTCGTTCTACTGCTGCTCGATGCGACACAAGGGGTGACGGACCAGGACGCGCACATCGCCGGCTACATCCTGGAGAGCGGCCGCGCAGTCGTGCTCGCCGTCAACAAATGGGACGCGGTAGACGCCTACCAGCGCGAGATGCTGGAGCGCTCGATCGCGCAGCGCCTCGCGTTCCTCAAGTTCGCACCAGTCGCGCACATCTCTGCCCTCAAGCGCCAGGGGCTCGCCCCGGTTTGGAAGGCGATCGCCGATGCTCACGCGTCAGCGGTGAAGAAGATGAGCACGCCGGTGTTGACACGACTGCTGCAAGAGGCGGTCGAGCACCAGGCGCCGAAGCGCGCCGGGGCGTTTCGCCCCAAGCTGCGCTACGCACATCAGGGCGGCATGAAGCCGCCGCTCGTCGTGATCCACGGCAACTCGCTGGAGCACGTGACGGATGTCTACAAGCGCTATCTCGAAGGGCGCATCCGAGCCCATTTCAAGCTTGTCGGCACGCCGCTGCGGATCGAGATGAGATCGTCGAAGAACCCGTTCAAGGACCGGTCATGAACGGCGGTTCCGGGCTCGCTCCGCTGCTGCCTGCCACTTCGGCCCGCCTGGGATCGCAGCCGCACTTCGGCGGTCCGGCAGCGGCCGAGGCAAGCCCTTGCGATGATCGTCGCGCCTGGTGCTGTGTTAACGTGTCCGATCGTTCACTATCATCACGGAGCATATCGTGAGCAACAAAGGTCAGCTTCTGCAGGACCCGTTCCTGAACCTCCTTCGCAAGGAGCACGTGCCGGTCTCGATCTACCTCGTCAACGGCATCAAGCTGCAAGGCCACATCGATTCGTTCGACCAGTACGTCGTTCTGCTTCGCAACACCGTAACGCAGATGGTCTACAAGCACGCGATTTCGACCGTTGTGCCAGGGCGCGCCGTTAACTTTCAGACGGCCGAAACGCCCGAAGCGAGCTGAAGCCCCTGAACACGCGCCGCGCTGACGCGGTCACTTCCATCAAAGCGCAAACTGACGACGGTCGTGCGCGCGCGATTCTGGTCGGCGTCGATTTCGGCACCCCGGGGTTTGACGCGACGCTCGACGAGCTGGCGCAGCTTGCCGAGTCGGCCGGCGACGCGGTCGTCGATCGCATCGTCTGCCGCCGCAAGGCGCCCGACGCGGCGCTCTTCATCGGCTCGGGCAAGGCCGACGAGATCAAGGCGCTGGTGCTCGGCCACGGCGCGCACGCGGTGCTTTTCGATCAGGCGCTCTCCGCCGCGCAGCAGCGCAATCTCGAGCGCCATCTGGGCGTCGCGGTCGCGGATCGCACGATGTTGATCCTCGAGATCTTCGGAGAGCGCGCGCAAAGTCACGAAGGCAAGCTGCAGGTCGAACTCGCGCGACTGCAATATCTCTCGACTCGCCTCGTGCGGCGCTGGAGCCACCTCGAGCGTCAGCAAGGCGGCATCGGCACCCGCGGCGGGCCGGGCGAGGCGCAGATCGAACTCGACCGGCGCATGATCGGCGAGCGAATCAAGGCGCTCAAACTGCGGCTCGAAAAGGTCAAGCGCCAGCGCGGCACGCAGCGCAAGGCGCGCGAGCGCAGCGGCGCGTTTCGCGTCTCGCTCGTCGGTTACACGAACGCAGGCAAATCGACACTCTTCAACGCGCTCGTCAAGGCCGGCGCCTACGCCGCGGATCAGTTGTTCGCCACGCTCGACACGACGACGCGCGCGCTCTTCATCGAAGGCGCAGCGCGCTCGGTGAGCCTGTCGGACACGGTGGGCTTCATCCGCGATCTGCCGCACAAGCTGGTCGAGGCTTTCGAGGCGACGCTCAAGGAAGCGACCGACGCCGACCTGCTGCTGCATGTGGTGGATGCTTCGAGCCCGCAGCGCGACGAACAGATCGCCGAAGTGCAGCGCGTGCTGCGTGAGATCGGCGCCGATCGGGTGCCACAGGTGCTTGTCTTCAACAAGCTCGACAGCCTGGAAGCAAACCAACGCCCGCGCCTCGCACGCGACGTGATGGAAGCCGAGGGCGGCGTGCGCATGCCGCGCGTCTTTGTCAGCGCACGGGAGGGCGTTGGGCTTGATGTTTTGCGTTCGCTGCTCGCACAGGCCGTGGCCGGCGAACTGGTTGACGACTTGAATGCTGCCGCACCAGCCCCATCTGCCGACGACGAGGGAGCAGATGCTGCCATCGTGGACAATCCCGCGGCGCGCCCACTCCAATCACACGCATGAGCATCCGTCTTCTCTCCTCGGCGTCGCCGACCTCACCTGAGCCCCATTCTTGGTCCGCGCTCGCGCGTACCGCACTTGCGTTGCTGGCAGGCTTGGCGCTGGCCGCGCGCAATCGCATCTTCAACAGCGGGCGCGGCGGCGATGGCCCGCCCGATCTGGACGAGCTCTGGCGCGATTTCAACAAGAAGCTGGGCGGCCTGTTCGGCGGCAAGAAGGTACCGCGACTTGGCAGCGGCAACGGCGCGGGTGGTGGCGACGGCGGCGGCGGTAACTTCCAGCCCGACATGAAGAGCGCAGGCATCGGCGCCCTCCTCATCGCGGCGGTCGTTTTGCTGATCTGGCTTGGCAGTGGCTTCTTCATCGTGCAGGAAGGTCAGCAAGCCGTGATCACGTCGTTCGGCCGCTACACGGGCACCGTCGGCGCGGGCTTCAACTGGCGCTTCCCGGCGCCGTTCCAGGCTCACGAAACGGTGCCCTTCACGCAGTTGCGCACTGTCGAAGTCGGCAGCAACCGGATCGTGCCGGCCACCGGGCTGCGTGAATCGTCGATGCTGACGCAAGACGAGAACATCGTCGACATCCGCTTCACGGTGCAGTACCGCCTGACGAACGCGCGCGACTACCTGTTCGAAAACCGCAACCCCGACGAAGCCGTCGTGCTTGCCGCCGAGTCGGCAGTGCGTGGGATCGTAGGGCGCAGCACGATGGATTCGGTGCTCTATGCAGGCCGCGACGTGCTTGCCGCGGATATGCTCAAGTCGGTCCAGCAGCAGCTCGATCAGTTGAAGGCAGGCATCCTGATCGTGAATGCGAACATCCAGAGCGTGCAGGCGCCCGAGCAGGTTCAGGCGTCATTCGATGACGCGTTCAAGGCCGGCGCCGACCGCGAGCGCCTGAAGAATGAAGGTCAGGCCTATGCGAACGACGTGATTCCCCGCGCCCGGGGCGCGGCCGCGCGTCTGAGTGAGGAAGCCGAAGGCTACAAGTCTCGCGTCATCGCGCAGGCGCAGGGCGATACGGAGCGCTTCACGAGCGTGCTGACCGAATACAAGCGCGCGCCGACCGTGACGCGCGACCGCATGTACATCGATGCGATGCAGCAGGTCTTGTCCAACGTCAGCAAGGTGATGGTCGACGTGCGCAACAACTCGAACCTGCTCTATCTGCCACTCGACAAGCTGTTGCAGCAGACCGGTGCGGGCACCACGCCCGCCGCGCCACCGACCGAAACGGTGCCTGCTGCTCCAACAACCGTGCCCGTCGCAGGCGCCGGCACGAGCGACAGCCGCTCGCGTGAAGGGCTGCGCAGCCGCGACCGCGACGGCCGCTGACTGACGCGCAGGACATCCACCCCATGAATCGCATTGCAATCATTGTTGGCGGCGCGCTCGTCGCGCTGATGGTCGCGTTCTCGACCATGTTCATCGTCGATCAGCGCCAGTACGCCGCGATCTACGCGCTCGGCGAGATCAAGACCGTCATCACCGAACCGGGGCTCTACTTCAAGCTGCCGCCGCCGTTCCAGAACGTCGTCTTCCTCGACCGCCGCATCCAGACGCTCGACAGCCCCGAGAACAGGCCGATCTTCACCGCGGAGAAGAAGAGCCTCGTAATCGACTGGATGGTCAAGTGGCGCGTCACCGAACCGCGCCAGTTCATCCGCAACAACGGCGTCGACATCCGCAACGTCGAAGCGCGTCTGACCCCGATCGTGCAGGCCGCGTTCAACGAGGAGGTGACCCAGCGCATCGTGCAGGCGATGCTCGCCACCGAGCGCGAGCTGGTCGTCAAGGGGGTTCGCAAGCGCCTCGAGGACGAAGCCAAGTCCTTCGGCATCGAGATCGTCGACGTGCGCATCAAGCGTGTCGACTTCTCGGCCAACATCACCGACGCCGTTTATCGCCGCATGGAATCCGAGCGCAAACGCGTCGCCAATGAACTGCGTTCGACCGGCGCCGCCGAAGGCGAGAAGATCCGCGCCGACGCCGACCGGCAGCGCGAGGTGATCATCGCGAACGCCTATCGTGACGCGCAAAAGGTCAAGGGTGAGGGCGACGGGAAGGCGGCTGGCCTGTTCGCCGACGCTTTTGGTCGTGACCCGCAGTTCGCACAGTTCTATCGCAGCCTTAACGCGTACCAGTCGACCTTTCGCAACAAATCGGACGTGATGGTGATCGACGCGAACAGCGAATTCTTCAAGGCGATGCGTGGATCGGGTGCGACGGCGGCCGAGCCGCCGCGCAAGTGACGGAGCGCACGCGCTTGTGGGACATCGGGTTCGCGGCGCTGGCGTTGATGCTTGTCATCGAGGGCTTGCTCCCTTTTCTCAACCCGGGCGCCTGGCGACGTATCTTCGAGCGCGCCACGCGCCTGAGCGACGGGCAGATTCGTTTTCTCGGCCTGACGAGCATGATCGCGGGCATTGCGATGCTGCTTCTGTTCTGGCCGTGAGGATCGCGCTCTGATGAAGCGGTCGTCACGCGAGCCCCCCGTACAATCGCCGATTTAACCGCAGGGCTGATCTCTCAATGTCGTCTGCGTGGCTGCTGCCCGAGCATGTCTGCGATGTCCTGCCCGCCGAGGCGAGGCGCATTGAAGAAATCCGCCGCACCCTGCTCGACGTGGCGCGCGGCTATGGCTGCGAACTGGTGATGCCGCCGCTGCTGGAGCATCTTGAGTCCCTGTTGACCGGCACCGGCCGCGAACTCGACCTCAAGACTTTCAA
>JBDTSN010000162.1:0-5633 GCA_039931145.1 Burkholderiales bacterium
ACGAGATGTTCGAGAAGCGCGACATCCACATCCACGTGCCCGACGGCGCGACGCCCAAGGACGGGCCGAGCGCAGGCGCAGCGATGACGCTCGCCTTCGTCTCGGCACTCACCGGCATTCCGGTGAAGGCGGAAGTCGCGATGACGGGCGAGATCACGCTGCGCGGTGAAGTCACCGCGATCGGCGGCCTGAAGGAAAAGCTGCTCGCGGCACACCGCGGCGGCATCAAGACGGTGCTGATCCCCGAAGAGAACGCGAAGGACTTGCAGGAGATCCCGGCCAACGTGAAGGACCAGCTCGAGATCGTGCCGGTGAAGTGGATCGATCAGGTGCTTGAACTCGCGCTCGATTCGATGCCCAAGCCGCTGCCGGACGAGGAATTGCCGAAGGTCGAAGCCAAGCCCGAGGCGGGCGGTGCGGCTCTCGGCGGCGCCGAGTCGATGACGCATTGAAGTGATGCCGTGGCGCGCCGTTTCGACGGCGTGGCACGGCCTTGCTGTGGTTATAATGCGCAGCTCGATTGACCCGCAGCAGCGGGTGAGTTGAAGCGATGCGGGAGTAGCTCAGTTGGTAGAGCGCAACCTTGCCAAGGTTGAGGTCGAGAGTTCGAGACTCTTCTCCCGCTCCAGATATCGATGAAGGTCGAGAATAAGGGAAGCCGAGAGCTTCCCTTTTTTCTACCTAGAATCAGATCACGGCGCGATAGCAAAGCGGTTATGCACCGGATTGCAAATCCGTTCAGCCCGGTTCGACTCCGGGTCGCGCCTCCATCCAAGAGAAGGGGTCAGATCGCAAGATCTGACCCCTTCGTCATTTGACCGGAAGCTTGGGACTTACCCGGAAAAACACAACAGGAGTGTTATATTGTCCGCGTGAACTCGAAGCAGCTGAAGAAGCGGCTGGAGCAGCGCGGTGCCACCTTCGAGGCGGGCAAGGGTTCGCATTTGAAGGTGTCGCTAAACGGCAAGCAAAGTGTGCTGCCGATGCACGGCAAGAAGGAACTCGGTAAAGGCTTGGTGGCAGCCATCAAGCGCCAACTCGATCTCGAAGGACTGTGATGTTTGACTACCCCGTGACCCTGACCGATGACGACGGCACAGTGCTCGTCAGCTTCCCTGATGTACCCGAGGCGGTGACGTTCGGTGCTGACCGCGAGGAGGCGCTGCTGCAAGCCGTGGACGCGCTTGAGACCGCGCTGTCGTTCTACGTCGCCGAGCGCAAGCCGCTGCCGGTGCCTTCGGCCGCGAAGCGCCGTCCGACCGTGCGCCCGTCCGCATTGGAGTGCGCGAAGCTGGGCGTGTATCAGGCGATGATCGAGCAGGGCGTGAAGAAGTCCGAACTGGCGCGCCGGCTGGGCTGGCACATGCCGCAGGTCGATCGTCTGTTCGACCTGAAGCACGTCTCGCAATTCCCGGCCCTCGAGGCGGCGGCACGGGCACTGGGCCGCGATATCTCGGTGACCGTGCGATGACCGCGCGTTGACGCACATCGTCGAGATGAAAGCCCGCCGAGCGCGGGCTTTTTCGCGTCAGTGCAACTCGCGCAGTTCGTGCGCCGCAGCGTGATGCTCCGCGAGCAGTGCCCACATCGCGCGGTCGCAAAGCAGGCCAGACGAAAAACAGGGCTTGCGCAAACTACTGGATAAAAATACAGTAGTGAAATGGACACCGTGCCCGCTGCCGTTTCACCTTGCACCGCAGAGACGGTCGCCCCGCGCGGGGCCGCGACCCGCCTCGACCTCGATGCATTGCACCCCGCGCTGTGGCGCGCGAATCAGCTCGGGCGCGGCGCGGGGCGGGCGTTGGCAAGTGGCTTTGCCGCGCTCGATGCGCAACTGCCCGGCGGCGGCTGGCCGCGGCGGGCGCTGACGGAACTGCTGCTCGCGCATCCCGGCGTCGGCGAGATGCGCCTGCTCGCCCCCAGCCTCGCGGCGACGCTGCGCGCAGGGCGCATCGTGATGCTTTTCGATCCGCCGGCCACGCTGTCGGCCTGGGCGCTGGCACAGCTCGGGCTGGATGCTGAGCGGATGCTTGTGATCGATGGCCGCAGCAGGCTGGCGGGCGATCCCAGAGTCCACGACCGGCAGGCGGGCGACAGCCTGTGGGCGCTCGAACAGGCCTTGAGGAGCGGTCATGTTGGCGCGCTCCTCGCCTGGCTGCCGTTGCGGCTGCGCACCGAGCGCCTGCGCCGCTTGCAACTTGCCGCCCAATCGCACGACGGCCCGGCCTTCGTGCTGCGCGAGATCGCTGTGCGTGAACACCCGAGTGCCGCGCCGCTGCGCCTGGCCTTGCAGCCGGCGGGGGCCGATCGGCTCGCTGTGTATCTGCTCAAGCGCCGCGGCCCGCCGCTTGCGGCGCCGCTGCAACTGGCGCTGCCGCCGGTGCTGTCAGTCGCCGCGCAGCGCAAGGCGCTGATGCGTGCGGCGGCAGCAGGGCAGACGCCCAGAGACGAGCCGTTGCGCGCTGCGGTTTTCATCGATCTGGCGGCGAGCTGAAGCATGCATGGCGGCTACCCCGACACCGATGCATCGGCTCGCGCCTCGCACTCCGCGTGAATGAAAACCGTGCGCCCGCGCCATGCTCTGGATCGCCCTGCATCTGCCCTTGCTGTCGCTCGAATCGTTCGCGGCGACGCTGCCGCCCGACCTGCGCCGGATGCCGCTCGCCCTCGTGCAGGCGCAGCGCGTCGTCACTCACGCGAATGCGAGCGCGCTTGCGCTCGGCGTGAAGCCGGGGCAGCGGCGCAACACCGCACTCGGCCTCGCGCCGCAGCTCGTCACTGCGGCAGCTGACCCGCTGCGCGATGCGCGCGCACTGCAAGGCGTGCTGCACGCGTGCCTCGCGTTCACGCCGGCCGTCAGCGCGCTGCCGCCAGATCGGGTGCTGCTCGAAGTCCAAGCCAGCCTGCGCCTTTTCGGCGGGCACGAAAAGCTCGTCCAGCGCCTGCGTGCTGCCCTGGCGCCTCTTGGCCACCGGGTACGGCACGCGAGCGCGCCGACGGCGCTCGGAGCGGCCTTGCTGGCGCTGCACGGGCCGGCCGTGGCTCACTGCGCTGATCTGCGCGCGCTGCACGAAGCGCTCGATGCGCTGCCGGTGCAATTGCTCGGCACGGCGCGCGACCAAGCTGAAGTGCTGCAAGGCATGGGCCTGCGCACGCTCGCCGATCTGCGCCGCCTTCCGCGCGCCGGCCTCACGCGCCGCTTCGGCGCGGCGCTGCTGGGCGAGATCGACCGTGCCTACGGCGAGCGCCCCGACCCGCGCGACCGGGTCGTGCTGCCGCCTGCGTTCGAGAGCCGGCTCGAGCTCTTCGCCCGCGCCGACACGAGCGCACAACTGCTGTACGGGGCAGAAGTGCTGCTCGCGCGGCTCGTCGCCTGGCTGTCGGCGCAGCACGCCTTCGCGCGCCGCTTCACGCTGCAGTTGCAGCACGAGGCGCGCCGCGAGCGCGCCCGACATGTGCCAACGCCGATGAGTTCCCAGGCTGCGCACGCTGCCTCCCCAGAGGGGCGCAACATCGTGCGGGAAGATCATCGAGTCGAGGGCCCCCCGTCGTCAGCCAGGCAGTTCGCGATCGAGATCACGCTCGCCGCACCGTCGCGCGATCTCGAGCATCTGTTGCTGCTGCTTCGCGAGCGGCTCGACCGCACCGAACTCATCGCCCCCGTGCTCGACCTGCGCTTGCACTGCGACGCCATCGCGCGCGCGCCGCCCCCCAACGCCGAGCTTTTCCCGAGCGCACAGGGCGAGCGCGAAGGCCTGACGCGCCTCGTCGAACGCCTGCAGGCGCGCCTGGGCCGGCCGCGCGTGCGCCGCCTCGCGCGTGCAGGACCATCGGCCCGAGCGCGGCAGCACGTCGCACGAGGTCGACGCCGCCACGCTGCACGCCAGGCCCGATGCGAAGCGTGCGCCGGCGGCGCTGCACGGCGGGCTCATCACGCGCCCGATATGGCTCGTCGAGCCGGCGCAGCCGCTGCCCGAGCGGCGCGACCAACCGCTGCTCGATGGCGCGCCGCTGCAACTGCTGAGCGGCCCCGAGCGCATCGAGGCCGGCTGGTGGGACGAGGGCCTCGTCGGGCGCGACTACTTCATCGCCCAGGCTGCCGACGCATCACTCGTGTGGATCTACCGCCTGCGCCTGCCCGACCTCTCCGCGCCCCAGGCTGCGGGCTGGTATCTGCATGGGCGGTTTGCGTGACCACGTGCACGTGGCGAAGTACCATACGCCCCATGCAAGTCGCAACCGGAACCGTCGTCAACGGCCGGATCATCGTCGAGGGTGCTCCGCTGCAGGAAGGCGCTCTCGGCACCGTGTTGGCACGCGGCGCCGACGAACCGTTTCGCCTCAACGCAGCCGAGGAAGACGAGCTTCTCGCTGCCATGGCCGAGGTCGGGCGCGGCGAATTCGTCACTCTCGAGCAACTTCTGGCGAGTCTTCCCAAGTAGGGCCGCGAATGGCGCTGCGCCTCGGGATCTCGCCTCTCCGGGTAGCAATCTTGGCGCGCGAATCGGGTCCTGACCCAGTACCCGTCGATAGTCGCGCGCGCTCACAATGCAACAGCCAGGAGCCACCATGACAACACTGCAGATCACTTTGCCCGATGAGTTGGCGCAGAAGGCGGCGAGCGCCGGATTGCTGTCCCCCGAAGCGATCGAGGCGATGCTGCGCGAGCAGTTGCGCCGCCGTGCAGGCGAAGCGCTTCAAGCGATGTGGCAGCGCACGCCGCAAGAGCAACTCACCCCCGAGATTGAACAGGAGATCGTCGAACGTGTGCGCAAGCTGCGCGCCGAGCGGCGTTTGCACGAGGCCAGCTGATGCCGGTGGAGCCTGGCAAGGCAGCGTTGCGGCTCGTGCTCGACACGAACGTGGTCGTGGCAGGCATGCTCCGGGGTGGGCCGCCGCGCCGCTTGCTCGAGCTGGCCATCGACGAAACGATCGATCTCTATAGCAGTCCGGTGCTGCTCGACGAGTTGGCGCATACCCTGGCCTACGCCAAGTTCGCGCGTCGCGTCCAGCACTTCGGAGTGAACGCCCAAGTTCTGGTGGCGCAGTACGCCGCCCTCGTGTCGCTGGTCATCCCGGCCACGGTGCCGCGCGTCGTGACCCACGACGCCGACGACGATCACGTGATTGCTGCGGCCGTCGCGGCGCGAGCCGATTTGATCGCGACCGGCGACCGAAGGCACCTGCTGCCCATTGGCAGCCATCAAGGCGTCGCGATCGTCACGGCGCGCGAAGCTATGGAGAGGGCCGAGGCAGGAATCAAGACCTGACCGCAGCCCACCGCGCCGCGGATGACGCGGCGGCGCCCGGCCGTGTCGTGGCGCGCATCCTCTACGCCGAGGCGCAACTCACCGAACAGCCGACGCTCGGCCGCCCCCGACGCGTTGCAGATACGCGCGAACTCGTGATCGCGAACACCCGCTACCTCGTGCCTGATCGCGTGTGCGGGGACAGCGTCGAGATCCTGCGCGTGTTTCACACATTGCGGCACTTGCCGCGGCAGTGGTGACCGTGCCCGAATGCGTGCGCGAAAGTCCGCAGCCTGGCAGCTACGGCTTGGGCGTCGGCGGCAGCCAGGGTTCGGTGCGCCACGTCCAGGTGGACTCTGCACATTCGCCTGGCGAATGCACTGT
>JBDTSN010000163.1:0-5620 GCA_039931145.1 Burkholderiales bacterium
CGGCGAAGATCAGGATCGAGATGCCGTTGCCCAGGCCGCGCTCGGTGATCTGCTCACCGAGCCACATCAGGAACATCGTGCCCGCCGTCAGGCTCACCATCGCGGTGATCCGGAAGCCGAAGCCCGGCGCGATGACCAACCCTGGTGAACTCTCGAGCGCGATCGCGATCGAGAGCGACTGGAAGAGCGACAGGCCGAGTGTGCCGTAGCGCGTGTACTGCGTGATCTTGCGCCGCCCGGACTCGCCTTCCTTTTTCAGCGCCTCGAGCGTCGGCACGACGTAGGTCATCAACTGCATGATGATCGACGCCGAGATGTACGGCATGATGCCCAGCGCGAACACGGTGAAGCGCGACAGCGCACCGCCCGAGAACATGTTGAACAGGCTCAGGATGCCGCCCTGCTGGCCCTTAAAGAGTTGCTGCAGCGCGACCGGGTCGATCCCTGGTACCGGGATGTGCGCACCGAGGCGATAGACGACGAGCGCAAGCAGCAGAAACGTCAAGCGGCGACGCAGGTCGCCAAACTTTCCGCTCTTGGCCAGTTGATTCGCGTTGGTTGCCACGTGAGGTCAGTGTCCTTGAAGGTGCTGCCGCAGGCTCAAGCGACCGAGCCGCCAGCGGCCTCGATCGCCGCCTTGGCGCCCGCCGTCGCCGCGATACCGGTGAGCATGACCTTCTTTGTCAGTTTGCCCGAGGCGAAAACCTTGACCGCGCGCACGAGTTCGGGCACGAGCCCGGCCTGCTTCAATGTCAGGACATCAACTTCGGTCACCGGCAGGCGCTCAAGGTCGGACAGTCGAATTTCTGCGTTGAAGCGCAATGTGCGCGACTTGAAGCCGCGCTTGGGCAGCCGACGCTGCAGCGGCATCTGGCCGCCTTCAAAGCCGACCTTGTGATAGCCACCGGCGCGCGACTTCTGCCCCTTGTGACCGCGACCCGCGGTCTTGCCGATGCCGCTGCCAATGCCGCGGCCGACACGACGCTTGGCGTGCTTGGCGCCTGCGGCGGGCTTGATCGTGTTGAGTTCCATGTTCGTGTCCAGTCTGCGGCTCGGCTCAGAGAACCAGCACGAGGTAGTCGACCTTGTTGATCATCCCGCGCACAGCCGGGGTGTCTTCGAGGACGGAAACGCTGTTGAGCTTGCGCAGGCCGAGACCGCGCACCGTTGCGCGATGCGATTCGCGCGTGCCGGCGACGCTGCGTACCAGCTTGACCTTGACCGTCTTCTTTTCACTCATCTTCGTTCTCCGTTCGGCGTTCAGCCGAAGATCTCTTCGACCGTCTTGCCGCGCTTGGCGGCGATCTCGGCCGGTGTGTTGGTGCGCTTGAGCGCATCGAGCGTCGCGCGCACCAGGTTGTAGGGATTCGTCGAACCCAGACTCTTGGCGACGATGTCGGTCACGCCCATCACCTCGAACACCGCGCGCATCGGCCCGCCGGCGATGATGCCGGTACCGGGCGGCGCGGGCGCGACAAGCACATGCGCCGCGCCGTGTTCGCCGACCACGCGGTGGTGGATCGTGCCATCCTTCAACGAGACCTTGATCAGGTTGCGTCGCGCATCCTGCATTGCCTTCGTCATCGCGACCGGCACTTCCTTCGATTTGCCCTTGCCCATGCCGATGCGGCCGTCGCCGTCGCCGACCACGGTCAGCGCCGCAAAGCCGAGAATGCGCCCGCCCTTGACGACCTTCGTGACGCGGTTCACCGCGATCATCTTTTCCTTCAGGCCGTCTTCGCTCGCTTCGGTCGGCGCGCGGGGTTGAAATCTTGCCATTGTCGAATTCCTTGGTCGCTACTCTTGAGAGTCGGTTGCGAGTCTGCTGCGAATCTGTTGCGAGCGTTTAGAACTGCAGGCCGGCCGCGCGTGCGGCTTCGGCCAGGGCTTTCACTCGGCCGTGATAGGCGTAGCCGGCGCGATCGAAGGCGACCTTCTCGACGCCTGCCGCCTTGGCGCGCTCGGCGATGCGCTTGCCGATGATTTCCGCCGCTGACGCGTTGCCGCCCTTGCCGGCCGCGCCGAGCTCCTTGCGCATGTCGGCCTCGGAGGTCGAGGCACTCGCGAGGATGCGCGCGCCGTCGTCTGAAATGACGCTGGCGTAGATGTGCAGGTTCGAGCGGAACACCGTCAGGCGCGCAACGCGCTGCTTGGCGATACGGCTGCGGGTGGAGCGCGCGCGACGCTGGCGCTGTTCAGTCTTTTTCAACATGATGCGTGCTCCTTACTTCTTCTTGGTCTCTTTGAGAGTGACCTTCTCGTCGGCATAGCGGATGCCCTTGCCCTTGTAGGGCTCTGGCGGCCGAATCGCACGTACTTCGGCTGCGATCTGGCCGACGACCTGGTTGTCGGCGCCCTTGATCACGATCTCGGTCTGCGTCGGCGTCGTCACCGTCACGCCGGCCGGCATGTCCTTGACGACCGGATGCGAGAACCCTATCTGCAAATTGAGCTTGGCGCCCTGCGCCTGGGCACGAAAGCCGACGCCGACGAGCGTCAACTTCTTCTCGAAGCCTTTGCTGACGCCATCGACCATATTGGCGATCAGCGCACGCATCGTGCCGGACATTGCATCGGCGCCAGGCGCGTTGCCGACCGGCGCGATGACGAGCCGACCATCTTCCTTGCTGACCGAAACCATCGGATTCGCGGCGCGCGCGAGCGTGCCGAGCGCGCCCTTGACGCTGATGTGCTCGGCGGTGATCGACACGTCCACGCCTTGCGGGACGGCGATCGGCATTTTTCCTACGCGGGACATTGCAGCCTCTCCTGGGTCAGTCTTAGTGTGTCGCCGTCGATCACGAGACGTAGCACAGCACTTCACCGCCGATGCCATCCTGGCGCGCCTTGCGGTCCGTCATGACGCCACGCGGCGTCGTGACGATGGCGACGCCCAGGCCGTTCATCACGACCGGAATGTCGTGGCGGCCCTTGTAGACGCGCAGGCCGGGGCGGCTCACACGCTCAATGCGCTCAATCACCGGACGCCCGGCGTAGTACTTCAGCGCGATTTCGAGCTGCGGCTTCGTGGCGTCGCCGCGAACGGCGAAATCGTCGATGTAGCCCTCGTCCTTCAGGACCTGGGCGATCGCGACTTTCAGCTTCGACGACGGCATTACGGTGGCGGTTTTTTCCACCGCCTGCGCGTTGCGGATGCGCGTCAGCATATCGGCGATAGGGTCACTCATGCTCATGCGGATGTCTCCTGATCGGCCCGATTACCAGCTGGCCTTGATGATGCCGGGGATGTCGCCCTTGAAGGCAAGCTCGCGGAGCTTGTTGCGGCCCAGGCCGAACTTGCGGAAAGTGCCACGCGGGCGCCCGGTGAGTGCGCAGCGGTTGCGCTGGCGCGTCGGGTAGGCATTGCGCGGGAGCCGCTGCAACTCCAGGCGCGCGGCGTAGCGCTCCTCGTCCGACTTCTTGGCGTCGTTCGCGGTTGCCTTGAGCTCGGTGTATTTCTTCGCGTACTTGGCGACGAGCGCGTCGCGCTTGAGTTCGCGCTGGATGAGGGAAGTCTTGGCCACGGTCTGCCCTTGTCTTAGTTCTTGAACGGGAATTTGAAGCCCGCGAGCAGCGCCTTGCACTCGTCGTCGGTCTTCGCGGTCGTCGTGATGCTGATGTTCAGGCCGCGCAGCGCGTCGATCTTGTCGTAGTCGACTTCCGGAAAGATGATCTGTTCCTTGACGCCGACGTTGTAGTTGCCGCGGCCATCGAACGCACGCCCGGAGATGCCACGGAAGTCGCGCACACGCGGCAGCGCGATCGTGACGAAGCGGTCGAGGAACTCGTACATCTGCACGCCACGCAGCGTGACCATGCAGCCGACCGGCACGTGGTCACGAATCTTGAAAGCGGCGATCGCCTTCTTCGATTTCGTGACGACCGGCTTCTGGCCTGCGATGCTCGCGAGGTCGGAGACCGCGTGATCCATCACCTTCTTGTCCGCCACCGCCTCGCTCACGCCCATGTTGAGCGTGATCTTGGTGAGGCGCGGCACCTCCATCGACGACTTGTAGCCGAACTTCTTCATCAGTTCGGGTGCGATCGTGTCGCGATAGACCGCCCGCAACCGGGCGCGTTGTTGTTCAGCCATGTGCGAGCCCCTTATGCCGCAATCTGCTCGCCGCTGGACTTGAAGACACGAACCTTCTTGCCGTCGGTGAGCAGCTTGATCCCGACGCGGTCGGCCTTGGCCGTTGCCGTGTTGTAGATCGCCACGTTGGATTGATGGATAGGCATCGTCTTGCTGATGACGCCGCCCGTCGTGCCCTTCATCGGGTTGGGCTTGACGTGCTTCTTGACGAGGTTGATGCCTTCGACACTCAGGTGGTCGGCGTCGACGCGCGCGAGCACCTTGCCGCGCTTGCCCTTGTCCCGGCCGGTCAGGACGATGACCTCGTCGCCCTTGCGAATCTTGTTCATGGACTGTCCTTTGACCTTGCGCTCAGAGCACTTCGGGTGCGAGCGAAACGATCTTCATGAAGCGCTCGGTGCGCAGCTCGCGCGTCACCGGGCCGAAGATGCGGGTGCCAATCGGCTCGAGCTTGGCGTTGAGCAGCACGGCGGCGTTGCCGTCGAACTTCACGAGCGAGCCGTCCGGGCGGCGCACGCCCTTGGCGGTGCGCACGACGACGGCGCTGTAGATCTCGCCCTTCTTCACGCGGCCACGCGGCGCGGCTTCCTTGATCGAAACCTTGATCACGTCGCCGATGCCTGCATAGCGCCGCTTGGAGCCGCCCAGCACCTTGATACACATGACCGACTTGGCGCCAGTGTTGTCCGCGACCTGGAGCCGCGATTGCATTTGAATCATGTTCAGTCCCCAACTTGTCCCATTGCGCCTGCCGTGACGATCACTGCGGCGCATTGGTCAGTCTTGGGCCCGTCACCAAGACATTCCCGAAGGGCCGTCTTGGCGGTATGGGCGGAGCCGTTGTCTCGAATCCCCTCGTAGTAAGGGGGCGATATTGCGGCGAAGCTTTGGATTATGCCACGAGACGGAGCGCCGCGTCAATCGCTTTGCTTCGCTATCGCGACGCAGCGCCTTGTGGCGCTACGCCATTCCGTGTCCCGACCGCTGTCAGGCCTTGGCTTGCGCCAACATCGTTGCCGCGTCGCTGACCTCGAACTTGCCGGGCGCCTCGATGTTGAGCGTCTTCACCACGCCATTGTCGACCAGCATCGAGAAGCGCTGCGCGCGCACACCCATGCCCTTGGAGCTGAGGTCGAGCGTGAGACCCGTCGCGCGTGCGAAGTCGGCACTGCCATCAGCCATCATGCGCACCGCGCCCTGTGCCTTCTGATCGCGTCCCCAGGCCCCCATCACGAAGGCATCGTTGACCGACACGCACCAGATCTCGTCGATCCCGGCGGCCTTGAGTTGCGTTGCCATCTGCACGTAGCCCGGCACGTGCTGGGCCGAACAGGTCGGCGTGTAGGCGCCGGGCAGACCGAACAGCGCGATCTTCTTGCTCGCGGTTGCCTTCTCGATATCGAAGCTGTTCGGGCCGAGGGAACAGCCGTTGCCTTCGACTTCGATGAACTCCTGAAGGCTGCCAGCGGGCAGCTTGTCGCCGATCTTGATCATGAGGAATGCTCCTTAGTTTGGTTTGAGAGATGT
>JBDTSN010000164.1:0-5617 GCA_039931145.1 Burkholderiales bacterium
CGGACGACACGTTCAACTCGCGCGCGCCGAGCTTGCCCATGCCGACGACCCAGAACTCGATGGGCTCGCCGGCCGCGTTGCGCGGCACGCCGGTGCGCGCGTCGAGTTCCGTGCGCGCATGTGCGAGCGCGAGATCGAGCGTCGTCTCGGCAAGCGCTGTCATCGCGCCGGTGATGTCCGGCATGGGCGCCTGCTGTTCGATGTCGAGCACGGCGAGGCGCTCGAGCACGAGATGGCGCGCCACACGCATCGCCGCCGCGAGGCCGCGTCCATCCAACTGAAATGACGCAATCAATGCGGAGATCGAGTCCCTGTCGGGCAGGCCGGGGGCGAGGCGCGCGAGCTCATCGCCATAGCGGCGCCGCACACGCTGCACGAATCGACTGTGCGCGGCGCGCGCGGCCTGCGTTGGCGCGATCGGTTGCGGCGTCGATTCCATGTGGTGCGCGGCGTCCCCTGTGCTAGATTGAGCCGGGGTGTGCGGCGCAGCCTGCAACGCGCAACGCGCAGGCAAGCGAAACTCGCCACCAGTTTCGACGCGACGACCGGCCGGGCCGGCTTTCCCGATGTCCCATGTCTGCTGATTCCCTTCCCGTCGCTGCGTCTGCGCGGTGGCCGCTTGCACGGCGCCTGGCGCGCGCTGTTGCGTGGCTCTGCGCCGCGGTGTTCTGCCTCGTGCTGCTGGCCTGGCTCGCGATGCAGTGGGCAATTCTGCCGCACATCGAACGCTGGCGTCCGCTGATCGAGGCGAAGACCAGTCAGGCGTTGGGGGCGCCGGTGCGCATTGGCGCGATCGATGTGCAATCGGGTGGCTTCGGTGCCGTGCTCGAGTTGCACGACGTCGCACTCCTCAACGCGCAACTTCAGCCTGCACTGCAATTGCCACGCGTCGTGGCGTCGATCTCGCTGCGTTCGATGCTGGCGTCAATCGCGTACCGCGAACTGCGGCTCGCGCAGTTGCGTATCGACGGCGCCCAGCTCGACGTGCGGCGCGACGCTGCGGGACGGTTGCTCGTCGCCGGTATCGTCTTCGATAGCGCGCAAACCGACGGCGCCGTGGACGCCGCCGACGCGTTCTTCAGGATTCGCGAGTTCGCGATTCACGGCGGCTCACTGCGCTGGACCGACGAGCAGCGCGGCGCACCGCCGCTCGAGCTGAACAACGTCAACATCGTGCTGCGCAACACGCTGCGCACCCACAAGCTGCAACTGGACGCAACACCGCCGCCTGCCTGGGGTGATCGCTTCACACTGCGCGGCGAGTTCACGCAGGCGCTGCTTGCGCGACCGGCGGACTGGCTGCGCTGGTCGGGCCAGCTCTACGCCGATACGCCGCGCGTCGACCTGAGCCGCGTGGCGCGCGGTATCGATCTGCCGTTCGAGCTGCAGCAGGGCGTCGGCGCCGCACGCGCGTGGTTCGACATGAAGGACGGCGTACTGCACGCCGTCACCGCCGACCTGGCGCTGCGCGACGTCTCGCTGCGCCTCGCGAAAGTTCTCGAGCCGCTGACCGTCAAGCAGTTCCATGGGCGCGTCAGTGGCACCCGCGAACCGGGCGCGGCGAGTGTGTCGCTGCGTAACGTGACGATCGTCACTGGCGACGGCGTGCAGTGGTCGCCGGGGGCCTTCGACCTGCGCTGGACGCATGGTGCAGATGGTGCAGTCACTGGCGGCACGCTCGATGCCGAGCGGCTCAATCTCGGCGTCATCGCGGAGACGGCGCAACGTCTGCCGCTTGGCGACGCGCTGCGCAAGCTGCTCGCGCAACTCGAACCGCAGGGCATCGCGAGCAGCGTCAAGGCGTCGTGGGAGGGTGCGATCGATGCGCCGGCGCACTATCGCATCGCGGCCACGCTGGACGGACTTTCGATCGCCGCCGCGGACGCACGTGCCGGCGTCGGCCGCCCGGGGTTGCGCAACGCCGCGCTCACCTTCGCCGCGACCGAAAAGGGCGGGCAGGCGACGATCGCGATCAAGGACGGCGCGATCGAACTGCCCGGTGTGTTCGAAGAAGCCGTCGTGCCGCTCTCCGAGCTCTCGGCGCAACTCGAGTGGCGCATCGAGCCGCGCGTCGACGCGCCGCCATTCATCGAGCTGAAGCTGAGCCGCGGCCGGATCGCAAACGCCGACGCGCAGGGCGATGTGCGCGCGACGTGGACCTCGGGTTCGGTGCGCGACGCGCAAGCCCGTCTTCCGGGCGTCCTCGAGCTTGACGCCGCGCTCGAGGCGGGCGACGCGACGCGTGTCGCCCGTTACCTGCCGCTCGCGATGCCCGAAGGGGCACGCCACTACATCGAGAGCGCGGTGCGCGGTGGCACGCTGCAAGACGCGACGATCCGCGTCAAGGGAAGCCTCGCAGACTTCCCGTTCAACGCGCGCCGCACCGGCGAATTTCGCGTCGCAGCCAAGGTCGATGATCTGACGCTCGCCTACATGCCGGATGTCAGCACCGCGGGCGCTGCGCCGGCGCCATCGACCTGGCCGCCTCTGACGCAGACCCGGGGCGAGATCGTTCTCGACCGCGGTTCGCTCAGCTTTTCGGCCTCGCAGGCCCGGCTTCTCGGCGTCGCGATCGACGGGCTCAAAGGCGGCATCGCCGATCTCTTTAGTCAACGCGTGCTCGCCTTGCAGGCACAGGCGCGCGGCCCGCTCGCCGACATGCTGCGCTTCGTGGCGACAACGCCTATCGACAGCTGGATAGGCGGCGCGCTGCACGACACGACGGCGAGTGGCGACGGTGAGCTCACGCTTGCACTCGAACTGCCGCTGCACGACTCGGGCCATGCGCGTGTGAACGGCAGCCTGCTGCTTTCAGGAAGCGACGTGCGGCTGCGGCACGACCTGCCGCTGCTCGGCGCGGTGCGTGGCCGCGTTGACTTCAAGGACCAGGGCTTCACGCTCGCCGCGTTGAAGGCGCAACTGTTCGGCGGCGACGTCGTGATCGACGGCGGCACGCAAGCCGACGGCTCGCTGCGCGTTGTGGCGCAGGGCGCCGCCAGCGTCGATGCCTTGCGCTCGGCGACGGACCCGCCGTGGCTGCCGCGACTCGCAGAGTCGCTGCGCGGTCAGGCGCGCTACAAGCTGTCTGTCGCGCGCGTGCAGGGGCGGCCCGAGTTCAACCTGACGAGCGATCTTGTCGGCCTCGCATCCAGCCTGCCCGCGCCGCTCGCGAAGACCGCCGATACGCCACTCGCGCTGCACATCCAGATTGCGCCTGCGCCCGCCGCGCAACACGACACACTGCGCGTCGAGCTTGGCAAGGTCGCGCAGGCACAGTTCGAGCGCGACCTCTCGGGTGATGTGCCGCGCGTGCTGCGCGGCGGCATCGGCGTCTTCGAGCCCGCGCCGACGCCCGATCGCGGCGTCGCGGCGCAGCTCAGCCTGAAGCTGCTCGATGTCGACGCCTGGCGGGCTGCGGCCGGACCGGTGCTGGACGCAGCGCGCAGCACGGTCGCGGGCGGTGCGCCGCGCGGCTACGCACCAACGCGAATCGGCTTGAATGTCGAGGAACTTGTCGTCGACGGCCGCCGCTTGTCGCACCTGACAGCGGGCGTCTCGTCGCTCGACGGCCAATGGCGTGCGACGCTCGAAGCCGATCAGCTCGCGGGCTACGTCGAGTATGGCGAACCGACGGGCGATGCCGCGCAGGCCGGCAGCAGTGGGCATGTGCGAGCCCGCTTGACCAGGCTCGAGCTGCCACGCAGCGAGGTCGATGAAGTCACTCAACTGCTCGAGCGGCCGCCCGTCAGCCTGCCCTCGCTCGACATCGTGATCGACGACTTCGAGCTGCGCGGGCGCCACCTCGGGCGCCTCGAGGTGATCGCCGTGAACCGCCCGGCGCCGGCGCGCGAATGGGAGCTGACGCGCCTGCGGCTTGCGATGCCCAATGCGAGCTTGAGCGCGACCGGCCGCTGGGCGGCGGTCGCTGCGACGGCGGCAACGGCCGGAGCGAACGGCGAAGCGCGCCGACGGGCATCCTTCGACTTCACGCTGGCTCTCGCCGACAGCGGCGCCTTTCTCGACCACATGGGCACGCCCGGCGTGATACGCGGCGGCAAAGGCAGCCTGAAGGGACAGGTTTCGTGGCTGGGTTCGCCGTTCGCGATGGACTACGCGAGCATGACAGGGGAGCTCTCCATCGACATCGCCTCCGGCCAGTTCCTGCAGGCGCAGCCCGGTGTCGCGCGGCTGTTGGGTGTGCTCAGCCTGCAATCGCTTGCGCGCCGCTTGACGCTCGACTTTCGTGACGTCTTCGCGGACGGCTTTGCGTTCGACAGTGTCGTCGGCGACGTGCGCATCGACACCGGCGTCGCGAGCACGGAGAAGCTCGCGATGACCGGCCCACAGGCAACGGTCCTGATGGCGGGCAACGCCGATCTGGCGCGCGAGACGCAGGATTTGCGCATCATCGTCATCCCCGAGATCAACGCCGAGGCGGCGTCGCTCGCGGTCGCCGCGATCAACCCGGCCATCGGCCTCGGCACCTTCCTTGCCCAGATGCTGTTGCGTCAGCCGTTGATCGAGGCTGGCACGCGCGAATTCCAGGTCACCGGGACATGGGCCGACCCGATCGTCGAAGCCGTGACGCGTGGCGCCGCCGCAGCCACGGCCACGGCCACGGCCACCGATACGGCAGCATCCGGCCCGGTTGCTCCAGTCCGGGCGACACCCGAGCCGGCTGCGACGAGTGCATCATCGGTGGGTCAATGAAACAGTTCGCGAGCCGGAGCCAACGATGAGAATTGCAGCCGTTCAGATGGTCTCGACGCCCGACGTGGAGCGCAACCTGGACTCGGCGCGGCGCCTTGTCAAGCAGGCGACGGCCGATGGTGCGGCTCTCGTCGCACTGCCCGAATACTTCTGCCTGTTCGGCCGCCGCGAACGCGACAAGCTCGTGCTCGCCGAGACGCCGGGCGACGGGCCGATCCAGCGCGCCTTGTCGGCCATGGCGCGCGAGAACCGCGTCTGGTTGATCGGCGGCACGCTGCCGATGCGTCTCGAGGGTAAGGATGAGGACGACGCCGATCGCGCGTACAACGCGTGCTGTGTCTATGCGCCGGACGGCGTGCTCGCGGCGCGCTACGACAAGATGCACCTGTTCTCGTTCAAGTCCGGCAACGAGGACCACGACGAATCGCGCGTGCTGCGCGCCGGCGACGAGCCCGTTGCATTCGAGGCCAAGGCGTCTGACGAAAGCGTCTCGCTGCGCGTCGGCCTGAGCATCTGCTACGACCTGCGCTTCCCCGAGTTGTACCGCGCACTCGGCGCCGACGCGTCGTGCGATTTGCTGAGTGTGCCCGCCGCATTCACCTACCCGACCGGCGAGGCGCACTGGGAGTTGCTGCTGCGCGCGCGGGCGGTCGAGAACCAGGCCTACGTGATCGCTGCAGCGCAGGGCGGGCGCCACGAGAACGGCCGCCGCACCTGGGGCCACAGCATGATCGTCGACCCCTGGGGCGTCGTCCTCGGCTGCCTGCCCGAGGGCGAGGGCGTGGTGAGCGCGGATCTCGACCGCGAGCGCATCGAAGACGTGCGCCGCCGGTTGCCGGCGCTCGCCCACCGGCGCGCCGATCTGCGCGGCGTGCCGTCCCCCGTGCGCTGACGACGTCGTCAGCGC
>JBDTSN010000165.1:0-5612 GCA_039931145.1 Burkholderiales bacterium
GCGCGCTCGCCAGCGGCTTCCTGCTCTACGGCCTGTCGATGATGTATGGCGCGACGGGTTCGCTCGACATCCCCGAAGTCTTCAAGGCCATCGCGACCGGCCAGATCAACAAGACGGTGCTCAGCTTCGGGCTCGTGTTTGTTGTCGCCGGCCTCGCCTTCAAGCTCAGCGCCGTGCCGTTTCACATGTGGGTGCCCGATGTCTACGACGGTGCACCAACGCCCGTCACGCTGCTCATCGGCTGTGCGCCGGAATTTGCCGCGTTCGCGATCACCTTCCGTCTGCTCGTCGAGGGGTTTTCGGGTCTCGCAGTCGACTGGCAGCAGATGCTGATCGTGCTCTCCGTCGGCTCGATGGCGCTCGGCAACATTGCCGCGATTGCGCAGCGAAGCATCAAGCGCATGCTGGCCTATTCGGCCATCGCGCACATGGGCTTCATGCTGCTCGGCTTCACGCCGACGGTCGTCGCCGACAACACCTATTCGGCCGCCAACGGCTACAGCTCGGCGCTGTTCTACGTCATCGTCTACGTCTTCACGACGCTCGGCGCGTTCGCCACGATCCTGCTGCTCTCGCGCCGCGGCGTCGAGGCGGACCGGCTCGACGACTTCAAGGGTCTGGCACGGCGCAGCCCGTGGTACGCGGGCGTGATGGCGCTCTTCATGTTCTCGCTTGCCGGCGTTCCGCCGACGGTCGGCTTTTACGCCAAGCTCGCGGTGCTGCAATCGATTGTGACGACCAACCAGCCGGGCTACATCGCGCTGGCCGTTTTCGCGGTGATGATGTCGCTGATCGGCGCCTTCTACTACATCCGCATCGTCAAGCTCATGTACTTCGACGAGCCGGCGGACACGGCGCCGATCGTTGCCAGTGGCGACGTGCGCGCGCTGCTTTCGCTGAACGGCGCGGCGATCGTGCTGTTCGGCATCCTGCCCGGCGGCCTGATGGCGCTTTGCTCGCAGGCGATCCTGCGTGCGCTCGCCACTTGAGACTGCGCCCGGCTGCTGTCAACGGCTCGGTGTGGACGCGATGACGACAAGCGCGACACCGTGACGCAGTCGCCGCCCATCGCGCCGATTGATGCGCAGGCAGATCCGCAACTTCGCGAGATCGGGATCTCGGGCACGCAGGTCTATCGAGGCCGGTTTCTCGATGTGCGGCGCGATGAGGTGCGCCTGCCGGACGGCAGCACCTCGGCGCGCGAATACATCATCCATCCGGGTGCGGTGATGGTCGTGCCGCTGCTCGACGATGGGCGGCTCGTCGTCGAGCGCCAGTACCGCTACCCGATGGCGCGCGCGATGCTCGAGTTTCCGGCCGGCAAGCTCGAGGCGGGCGAGCCGCCGTTCGAATGCGCGCTGCGCGAGTTGACCGAGGAGACCGGCTACCATGCGCGCGAATGGGCGCGCGCCGGTGTCATGCACAACGCGATCGCCTACTCGACCGAGGCCATCGAGGTGTGGTTCGCACGAGGTCTTACTGCGGGGCCGCAGCACCTCGACGCGGGCGAGTTCGTCGACGTCGCGACCGCCAGCGAGGATGAACTGCATGCCCTCGCGCTGAGCGGCGAATTGACCGACGCCAAGACGCTCGTCGGCCTGCTGTGGCTCGCGCGCTGGCGCGCCGGGCGCTGGCCGCTCGACTGGCGTGCCGCGCCTTGAACCGCGCGCGCAGATAATCCGTCCATGAAGGTTCTCGACCTGCGCTGCACGCAAGGCCACCGCTTCGAAGGCTGGTTCGCCTCGGATGCCGATGAGGCTGCGCAGCGCGAAAGCGGGCTACTCGCCTGCCCGATGTGCGGCGACGCCGACGTGAAGCGCCTGCCGAGCGCACCGCGGCTGAACCTGTCTTCGGCCCACGCGGTCGCGACGACGCTTGCGCTGCCGGCACCTGACGATCCACAGGCGAAGTGGCTGCGTGCGATGCGCAAGGTGATGGCGAATACTGAAGACGTCGGCGAACGCTTCCCCGAAGAGGCGCGCCGAATTCACTACGGCGAAGTGCCGGCACGCGGTATCCGCGGCCAGGCCTCGCCCGGTGAAGCCAAGGCGCTCTCCGAGGAGGGCATCGAGGTGATGGCGCTGCCCGTGCCCATGGCACTGAAGGAGCCGCTGCAGTAGCAGGCGCATGCGGTGTGCGCGCCACCGCGGTTTCGCACGCCGAGCGCACGGCGGTTCTTCACCACATACACACGCATGCCTGTCCCGCACGTACCGGCACGCCCTGCGCCGTGAAGCGAAGCCTGGCTACAGCACTCGACCCGGGTTCATGCGACCGTCGGGATCGAGCGCCACCTTGATCGCACGCATCAGGTCGAGCGCGAGCGGCTGCTTGCGGCGCACGAGCTCCTCGCGCTTGAACGCGCCGATGCCGTGCTCGGCGGAGATCGAGCCACCGTGCGCGCACACCGCGTCGTAGACGATCGCATTCACCGCCGTTTCGCTCTCACGCAGGAAATCTGCTGCCTCGACGCCTTCTGGCGCCTGCAGGTTGTAGTGCAGGTTGCCATCGCCGAGGTGGCCGAAGTCGACCAACCGCGCGCCCGGGAAAGCGCGCAGCAGCGCGGTGTCGGTCGCGGCGACGAACTCCGCGATGCGTGAAACGGGCAGCGCGATGTCGTGCTTGATGTTGAGCCCTTCTTCGGCCTGCGCAAGCGGAATCGATTCGCGCAGATGCCACATCGCGCGCGATTGGGCGACGCTTTCGGCGACCGCGGCGTCGACGACGAGCCCGCGCTCGATCGCCGTTTCGAGCAAGGCTTCGAACAGCGCGCGGGCGTGCGCTTCGCTTTCGTTGTCCGATTGCTCGAGCAGCACCGTCCATGGCGCCGCAGCATTCGGCGCGAGCGGCCGGCGCAACTGCGGGAAGTGCTTGACGACGAGCGACAGCGCGAACTCGTTCATCGCCTCGAAGCCGGTCAGCCCGGCGCCCAGGCGTGCTCGGGAAAGCTCCAACAGCGCGACCGCATCGGCGAGCGTTGCGCACGACGCGAGGGCCGTCGTCACCGCCGCCGGTTGCGGCCAGAGCTTGAGCGTCGCGGCAGTGATCACGCCGAGCGTGCCCTCGCTGCCGATGTAGAGGTCGCGCAGCGCGTAGCCGGTGTTGTCCTTGCGCAGGCCCGACAAGCCGTGCCAGATCTGCCCATCGGGCGTGACGACCTCGAGCCCGAGGCACAACTCACGCGCATTGCCGTAGCGCAGCACCTGCGTGCCGCCGGCGTTCGTCGCCAGGTTGCCGCCGATCGTGCAACTCCCCTCGGCGGCGAGGCTGAGCGGGAATAGCAGCTCTTGCGCGGCGGCGGCCTCCTGCACGGTCTGCAGCACGCAACCGGCTTCGGCGGTGAGCGTGAGGTTCGCGCTATCGATCGCGCGGATGCGGTTCAGCCGCGTGAGGCTGAGCAGAACCTGCGTGCCGCTTGCATCCGGCACCGACGCACCGACGAGCCCGGTGTTGCCGCCCTGCGGCACGACGGCCGCGGTGTGTTCGGCGCAGGCGCGCAGTACGGCCGCCACCTCAGCCGTGCTGCCCGGCCGCACGACGGCGAGCGCATGGCCGCGATAGCGCTTGCGCCAATCCATCTCCCACGCCGAGAGATCGCCGTCGCGCAACACGTGCGGCTCGCTGACGGCGTCCACCAGCGCCTGAAGCAGCGGCGTCATGCGGCGGCCTTCACCGCAGCGGCATGCCCGAGCCGGCAGCGAACATGGACGACGCAGGCGATGAATAGCGCAACCGTCAACGCAACCTCGATCATCGCCAGCCAGGCGCTTACGCCGCGATCACTCACCGCGCGCACCACGCCCTCGATGAAATAGAGCCAGACGAAGAGCGTCACCCAGCGGTAGGTGTAGAGCCGGTTGCGCATCAGCCCCGCCAGCGGCAACGCGAGCGGCACGACCTTCAGCGCGAGCCAACCACTCCCGGTCGGCGCGAGCCAGAGCTCCCACACGAGGCCGAGCACGATCAGCGCGACGACGCTGCCGACCGCGATCGCGCGTGTCCACGCGACCACGGGCGGCAAGGGTCCGTTACGGGCAATCGTCGGCGTCGTGCTCGGCATCGCTGGCTATCATGCCAGCAATGAATCGCCAGACCACGCACACCAGCCCGAGCGAGGAAGTGTCGCGCGCGCTGCAGGCGCTGCAGAACTGGCCGTGGCTCGAGACCGTCAGGATCCTGCGCCAGCGCTTCCGTGAAGACCGCCTCGGCCTGACCGCGAGCAGCCTGACCTTCACGACCATCATGGCGCTCGTGCCGCTCGTCACGGTGGCGCTCGCCCTCTTCAGCGCGTTCCCGATGTTCGGCCGCTTCCAGGATTCGTTGCAGCGCTACTTCCTGCAAAGCCTCGTGCCGTCGAGCATCGTGCAGCCCGTCATGCAGGGCTTGACGAGTTTTGCCGAGCAGGCGGCCAAGGTCGGCAGTCTCGGCCTTGCATTTCTCGTCATCACCGCACTCGCGCTGATGGCGACGATCGACCGCGCGCTCAACGCCATCTGGCGCGTGCCGCGCATGCGCTCGTTCGGGCGGCGCGTGCTGATCTACTGGGGGGCGACAACCCTGCTTCCGCTCGCGCTCGGCGTGGGCTTAAGCGCGACCTCGTTGGCGATCTCGGCGTCGCGTGGACTGATAGGTGGTCTGCCCGGCGGCGTTGGTCTGTTGTTCGACGTGCTTGCCTTCGCGCTGCTCGGTGCGGCGATGACCGCGATGTACCACTTCGTCCCGAACACCCACGTGCGCTGGCGCCATGCGATCGCCGGCGGCCTCTTCGTCGCGGTCGCCTTCGAATGCGCAAAGCGCGCGCTCGCCTGGTACCTGCTGCGCGTGCCGGGCTATTCGCTCGTCTACGGCGCCTTCGCGACCGTGCCGATCTTCCTGCTCTGGACCTACATGAGCTGGCTGATCGTCCTCTTCGGCGCTGTGATCGCGGCTTACGCGCCGAGCCTGCAGTCGCGCATGCGCCCGCTGCAGGATTCGCCCGGAGCGCGCTTCGGCCTCGCCGTCGCCATGCTGCGCGAACTGATCAGCGCGCGCGACCAGCCGGGGCATGGGCTGAGCTCCGAGCAGTTGTGGAGCAAGCTGCGGATCGATCCGCTGCAGGTCGAGCCTTTGCTCGACACCTTGGTCGACCTGGACTGGGTCGGCCGTCTCGATGAAGCAGGCACCCCGCGCTACGTGTTGCTGTGCGATCCGGCCTCGACACAAGCACGCCCGCTGCTCGTGCAACTGCTGCTGCAGGCGTCGCCCGCGATCCAGGGCTTCTGGCGGCGCGCGGATTTCGATGCGGTGACGCTGGCCGACATCGTTGCGCCTTGAGCGCGGCCTTCAGGCCAGCACCTCGTCGCGCAACAGCGAATAAAGCAGTGCGTCGCAAGGGCGCCCGCGATGCAGGACGAAGCCGCGCAGTGTGCCTTCGAGCGTGAAGCCGCACTTCAGTGCGAGCCGCTTCGACGCTTCGTTGCCGGGCTGGGTCGCGATCTGCAGGCGGTTGATCTTGTAGTGCTCGAACAGATAACGCACGGTGAGGCGCAGCGCCTCCGTCATCAGGCCCGTGTTGCGCGACGCGGGATCGAACGACTGGTAGCCGATCTCGAAGCCGTCCATGTAGTTGACCT
>JBDTSN010000166.1:0-5590 GCA_039931145.1 Burkholderiales bacterium
TCGGGACGCATCGCAAAACAGGCACCGGACGCAATGACAGTGCGCACACCGACCGCGATTCTCGGCGCACGCGGCACCGAGTTCGCCGTCAGCGTCGGCGAATGATGCGCGGCGCGGGTCTGCGCGCGCTCGCTCTGGCCGCACTCGTTGCGCTTGCGGCTTGCGCGCCGGTCTCGAAAGTCGTCTTGCTGCCCGAGACGGGCGGGCGCAGCAGCGCGGTCGCCGTGACACACGGCGACAAGCAGGTCGTGCTCGAACAGCCCTACGCAGCGGCGCGTGACGGTGCGACGGGCCTCACCACCTACACGACGAACGAGGCCGAGGTGAAGGCGCGCTGGGCCGACGCGCTGGCCGCGCAGCCAGCGCGCGCCGAAACCTTCACGCTCTATTTCGTCGAGGGCAAGGACGTGCTGACCGACGAGTCGCGCCGGCAGGTCGACAAGACGCTCGCCGAGATCGCGCAGCGGCCGGTGCCCGATGTGCTCGTCGTCGGCCACACCGACACCGTCGGCAGCCACGTGTCCAACGATGCGCTCGCGCAGCAGCGCGCCGACTACGTTCGCGCCGAACTGATCAATCTTGGCGTCCCGCCCGCCAGCGTGCAGGCGATCGCGCGCGGCAAGCGTGCGCCTGTCGTGCCGACTGCCGACGGCGTCGTCGAGCCGCGCAACCGGCGGGTCGAGATCATCGTGCGCTGAGAGCCTGCGAGCACATCCGGAACACCCGTTCGGGCACGCCGAACACATCCACAGGCTCCGAGCGCGCGCGTCACGCATCAACCCGCCGCGGCGCGATCCGGGCCGATCCAGCGCAGGCACAGCAGCGTCAGGTCGTCGGCCGGTTCGGTCTCGCCGACAAAGGCAGCGACATCGGCCTGCAGCGCGATGAGCACTTCCCCTGCCGTCGCGTTGCGCTGCGCCGCGCGCAGCAGTGATTGCGCCAGGCGTTCATGGCCGTAGAGGCCGCCGGCCGTGTCGCGCGCCTCGACGACGCCATCGGTCGCGAGAAACAGCAGTTCTCCCGGCTGCAAGCGAATGCTCGCGCCGCGGTAGTCGAAGCCATCGACGACACACAGCGCGGGGCCGTCACCGTCGGCAATGTGGTGCACAACGCCTGCGCCGGGGACGATGCGCAGCGGGTTGTCGTGCCCCGCGTTGCAGTAGGCGAGCTCGCCGCTGTCGAGATCGAGAATGCCGGCAAAGACGCTGACGAAGAACATCGCCGCGTTGTCGCGCGAGACCTCGGCGTTCGCCGCCGCCATCAGCGCACCGATCGCCGTGGCGCCGCCATCGCGCAGCGCCGCACTCTTCACGAGCGCCTTGCTCACGGCCATGAACATGCTCGCCCCGAGGCCCTTGCCGGCAACATCGCCGATCAGGAAGAAGAGGCGCCGCGCGTCGAGCATGAAGAAGTCGTAGAGGTCGCCGCCGACTTCGCGTGCCGGCGTCATCGTCGCCGCGAGGTCGATGCGGCGCTCGCCGCGCAGTGCTTCGGCACTCGGCAGCAGGCCGGTCTGAATGCGCTGTGCAGCCTCGAGTTCGCCGCTGACACGCGCCGACTCGATGCGCTCTGCCTGCATCACGCGCTGCATCGACTTGCGGCGCCGGCGTGATTCGGCGAGCGTCAGCAGCAGCAACACGCCGAAGAAGAGCATCAGGCTCAGCCCCGGCGTCGCGTCGAACAGCAAGCGCTCGGTACGAAACGCGACGAAGGCGCCGGCGAGTGCGAGCGCCACGCAGCCTAGCGTAAGCGCCGCCGCAACGAGCGGCTTCAAGCGCGGCGTTGCCCAAATCAGCAAGATGCCAAGCGCGATGAAGACGGCGATCTCGAAATCCGGCGCCCACGCCGGGCGCACGAGCAGCGTCTGGTCGTACAAGTTCTCGAGCAACTGGGCGTGGATTTCGCTGCTCGGCATCGCGTCGCCGAGCGCTGTGAGGTGATAGTCGTCGCGCAAGCCGAGACCGGTGAGGCCGATCAGCACGAGCTTCTTGTGCAGCGCATCCGGCGCGACGCGGCCCTGGAGCACGTCGATCGCCGACACGTAGCGCCGTGCGTCGCCGCGCGAGTAGTAGACGCGCACCGCGCCGTCGGCCTCGGTCGGCACGAAGACCTTGCCGACCGAAATGCCGCGCGCCGAATCGCCCTGCACGTTAAGGCGCAGCACCGGTACGCCGAGCGCGACACGCAGCATCTCGATCGCAAGCGCGGGGGCAAGCGTGCCGTTCACATCGGCGACGAGCGCGAAGCGGCGAAAGAGCGTGTTCGACGGCTCGACCGAGATCAGCCCGTGGCCCGTCGCCTGGCTGTCGAGTTCGTCGATGTTGGAAACGACGCCGCCGAGCTTGGGCAGCGGCGGCGTGCCTGTCCCGGAGACGACGAACGGCGGCGCGCGCAGCGTGCGCCCGGTGGCATCCGGCACGCCGACGGCGACGAGCACGACCGGCGCGTCGGCAATCGCCTTGGCGAGCATCGCGTCGTTCGACGGCAGCGCCTTGATGGTGCGCTCGATCGCCGGGTCGAGTGCGCCGACGTGCTCGAGCATGCGTTGCGGTGAGAGCCGATCAGGCTCGGGCATCAGCACATCGATGCCGATTGCGGCCGGCTCCTGGCGTGCGACGACGCGCACCAGCTCGGCCAGATCGGTGCGCGGCCACGGCCACTGGCCGAGCGCGGCGATGCTCTTGTCGTCGATCGCAACGATCGTCACTGGCAAAGACACGATCTTGCGCGGCGCGAGAATCTGCAAGCTGTCGAAGCTGTAGGCCTGCATGCGCTCGGCCCACGGCGTGCGAAACCACAGCAGCGCCGCGAGTACGATGAGCGTCAGAAGCCCATAGCCCCAGATCCGGCGCGTCGCACGCTTGCGGGGCCGGGTCTTCTTCTTGAGGCTACGCGGCTTGTCCGGCGGACGCCGTGAATCGGCGGCCTCGCGCTTGCTCACAAGTCGATTTCCATCCCATCGTACGCAGTGCTGACCTGCATCGCCGCGCCGGTGCGCGAGATCGCCTCGTAGCGCCGCGTCTCGGCAAGGATGCGCGAGAGCGTCTCGTCGCCGTTGATCGGTTCGTGGTGGAACAGGCACAGGTGGCGCACCCCGGCCGCCTGGCACAACTCGACGCCGACGATGTTGCTCGAGTGCCCCCAGTCGGCCTTCACCGAGATGCTCTCCGCAAGTGAATACATCGCGTCGAAGATGACGACATCGGCGTCGCGGAAGTAGTCAATGAAGCTTTCGGTCTCGGCGGGGTCGGTGAGCTTGTGCTCGGAGTCAGTAGAGTAGACGACGGCACGCCCGTCGCGCTCGAAGCGATAGGCGTACGAGCCACCCGAGTGGCGCTGTAGCTTGGCGTCGACGCGCAGGCCGGCGATCTCGATTGGCTGGCCTGGCGTGAGCTGCACGAATTCGATCGTCGCGCCGAAGGTCGAGAAGCCGACCGGAAACGACGGCTGCTCCTGCTGGCGCCTCAGCGCGGCCTCGAGCCCGTTGTGGCCGCCGTAGAACACGACGCGGTTGCCAGGGATATAGGCCGGCGTGAAAAAAGGCAGCCCCATGATGTGATCCCAGTGCACGTGCGAGACGAACACATGGTAAGTCTGCGGCGCGCCCGCGCCATGGCGTGCGATTGCTGCCTGGCCGAACGGGCGCAGGCCGCTGCCCATGTCACACAGCACGTAGTCACTGCCCCCGGTCTCGATCTCGACGCACGACGTGTGGCCGCCGTACGTGCCGGCGACCGCGAAGTCGAGGCTGTCGAGATAGGCGTCGAGTTCAGTGTCGTTGGCGAAATGACGGCCCGACGCGCCACGCAACGCAGCGGTGATCTTCTTGCGCACGCCCGCCGCGGTGAGCGCGATCGGCAGCGATCCGCGCGTGCCCCAGAAGCGCACGCGCATCATGGTGCGGCCGGCCCCGGATCGGCATCGAAGGCGGCAAGCGCCGTGGGCGACAGCGCGGCGAGCGCATCGCGCAGCGTCGGGAAGATCTCGACCACATGCTGGAAGCGCGCGATCTCGAAGATCTCGCGCACCATCGGTTGCAATGCCGCGATCGCGATGCGCTTGTCACTTGCGCGCATCTGTTTCGACGCCATCATCAGGACGCGCAGGCCGACACTGCTGATGTAGTCCACCTGTGCGAAGTCAAGCACCAGAGCGCCGCCACTCCCGGCTGCCGTGATCGGCGCCAAAGCGTCCTGCAGCGCGTCGGCGCTGGCGTGATCGACGCGCCCGGCGGGCATCGCGACGACGACATCGTTGAAACGGCGGGTCGAAACGTCCAAGGCGGTCTCCGTCGATGCGGCCCTGTGAGAGTCTGTAGACAAATCCGGCACCCGCGCTCAAGCGCGGCGGATTCATTCACAGGCTCTGAGCCCGGCGCGGTCATTGTAGGCACGCGCTGGTGCGCTGTCGCGAGCTGTCGCGTGCTGTCGCTCTCCCTCGAAGCCCGAAGGTTGAGTTCGGCGTCGGACTGCCGATATGTCCACACAGCCTTCTTGAAAGCGTTGCCATGCCCAGATCACAGAAGCACGCGCCGCGGAGCGCGCCGGTGCGTGCACCCAAGTCCGGGGCGCAGCTCGAAGTGGCGCCCGACGCCGAACTCCAGGCGACGGCACGCATCGCCGCGCAACTGATGACCGCACCGATCGCGTTTGTCGCCCTCTTCGACACCGATGCGAATGCCCTGCCCGCGTTCAAGGCCTGCGTTGGCATCGACGCGCGCCAGCTCGACCCGCAGTTCGCCCTGCGCGCCCATGAGGGCGGCGCCACGCAGCCGGTCGTGATCGAATCGCTCGGCGCCGACGCGCAGTTCAGCGCCAAGCCGCTCGTCGCCGGCGCCCCGTGGCTGCAGTTCTACGCCGGCGTCCCCATGTTCGACGCCAAGGGCGCCGCACTCGGCACGCTCGGCGTGCTCGACGTTCGCTCGCGCGGCCTCGACGCTGGCCAGCGTGCCGGCCTGCGCAACCTGGCAACCGTCGTTCGAATCGCGTTAGAGGCGCGTCGGCAGATCGATGAACTCGCGCGCGAGGCGATGCAGGATCCGTTGACCGGTCTCGCCCGCCGCAAGCCGTTCGAGCAGGCCTTGCAGGTCGAATTGCACCACTCGATGCGCACCGGTGAGCCGTTCACGCTGCTGCGGCTGAGCCTGGACGGCATCGGCGACATCCGCAACGGGTTCGGCACTGCGGAGGCCGACGGCGCGCTGCGCGAAGTATCGGCGCGCATGGCGCAGCGGGTTCGCCTCGGTGATGTGCTCGCACGCCTCGGCGGTGACGAGTTTGCCGTCGTCATGCGCCACGGTGCGGCATCGGCCGCCGAAGTGCTCGCGACACGCATCGTCGACGCCGTGCGCCAGCCCTTGACGCTCGCCAGCGGCGAAGCGGTCGGCGTGCGCGTTTGTATCGGTATCGCCGCCTACACCGACGAAGTGGAATCGGCAGCCGCGCTGGAGGCGCAGGCTGAACAGGCGCTCGAAGCGGCACGGCGCGAGTACGACCGGCGCTGGAACTTCTTCGGCCGCAAGTTCGACGGCGCGGCACTGCGCCTCGTCGAGACCGCCGCCGCCGCGCCCGACGCCGACCCGCCGCCACCC
>JBDTSN010000167.1:0-5573 GCA_039931145.1 Burkholderiales bacterium
CGTGCTGCAACTCGTGATGGACAGTCTGCGCTACTGGGCGTCGCAGATGGAGGTCGATGGCTTTCGCTTCGACCTCGCTGCGGTTCTCGGCCGCGGCGACGAAGGCTTCGACGCGCGTGCAGCGTTCTTCCAGTGCGTCGCGCAGGACCCGGTGCTTGCCGGGCTCAAGCTGATCGCCGAACCGTGGGACCTGGGATCCGACGGCTATCAGCTCGGCAGCTTCCCGCGCGGCTGGCTCGAGTGGAACGACCACTTTCGCGACGGCATGCGCAGGTTCTGGCTCGGTGGCCCGAGCAGCCGAGGCGAATTCGCGCAACGCCTGTGTGCATCGTCGGACGTGTTTCAGCCGCGTGGCCGCGCGCCAGCCGAATCGGTCAACTACATCGTCGCGCACGATGGCTTCACGCTGCGCGACCTGCTCACTTACGAGCAGAAGCGCAACCTCGCGAACGGCGAGGACAACCGCGACGGCCAGGGCGCGAACCACGGCTGGAACTGCGGCGTCGAAGGCGAGACCGCGGACGCCGAAGTGCTCGCGCGCCGCGCGCTATTGCAGCGCGCGCTGCTCGCGACGCTGCTGCTCGCGCAGGGCACGCCGATGCTGTGCGCCGGTGACGAACTCGGCCACAGCCAGGGCGGCAACAACAACGCCTATTGCCAGGACAACGCGGGCACGTGGATCGCCTGGGATGCGGCCGACGAAGGTTTGATCGCATTCACCGCGCGCATCCTCGCGCTGCGACGCGAACTGAAACCCTTCCCCGATCGCTGGACCCATGGCGCGCCCGATGCGACTGGCGTCGACGTCATCCTCTGGTTCGAAGCCGACGGCCGAACGCTCGACGTCGACGCCTGGCACGAGGCGCAGGCGCGCAAGCTCGTCGCACGCATCGCCACAAATGGGGCGCCGGGACGATTGCTGCTGCTTGTCAACGCCGAGCACCAGGCCAGCCCGTTCACACTACCGCCCGGCGTTTGGATCAACCGGCTCGACAGCACGCGCGAGGACAACACAACGCCCGCGTGGCAGGGTGAAGGAAGCTTCTCGCTCGGTGCACATGGCCTGGCGCTGCTCGAGCTCGATCGCACATCGGCCGGGGCGAAGGCATGAAGTTCGATCGCGCGGCGGGCGTGCTGCTGCACCCCACGTGTCTGCCCGGCGCTCACGGATCTGGCGATCTGGGCGCGGCGGCTTACCGCTTCATCGACTGGCTCGTCACGGCCGGTCAGACACGGTGGCAGGTCCTGCCGCTCGGCGCGACAGGCCTGGGCAACTCGCCCTACATGAGCCCGTCGGCGTTCGCCGGCAATGCACTGCTGATCGACCTGGTGGAGCTTGCGCAGCGCGGTTGGCTGCACGCCGAAGATCTGGTGCCCGATGCAGCCTTCGACGCGCAACTTATCGACTTCGCGCGCGTCATTCCCTGGCGCATGAGCCGCCTTGAGCGCGCCGCAGTTCGCTTTGAAGCGACCGCGAGCAGCGCCGATCGCGACGCTTTCGCCGCGTTCCGCGACCGCCACGCCAACTGGCTCGTCGACTACACGCTCTTCATGGCCTTGTGCGACGAACACCCCGGCCGGAGCTGGTGCGATTGGGACGCCGGCCTCGCGCATCGTGACCCCGCCGCTCTGCGCGAGGCGGCAACCCACCACGCCGGGCGCATCGACTTCCACGCCTTCTGCCAATGGCGTTTCTTCGAGCAATGGATGCGCCTGAAGTCGCACGCGAACGTACGCGGTGTTCGGATCATCGGCGACGCACCGATCTTCATCGCCCACCAGAGCGCGGAAGTCTGGGCGCGGCCCGAACTGTTCGAGCTCGATGCGCGCGGCGAGCCGACCGTCGTCGCCGGCGTGCCGCCCGACTACTTCAGCGCGACCGGCCAGCGCTGGGGCAATCCGCTCTACCGTTGGCGGGCGCACGCCGATGAGGGCTTCGCGTGGTGGACCCGGCGCATCCGCCACGGCTTCGAACTGGCCGACATCCTTCGCATCGACCACTTCCGCGGCTTTGCGAAGTACTGGGAGATCGCCGCGAACGAACCAACCGCCGTCAACGGCCACTGGCAGGCAGGCCCGGGTGCTGCGCTGTTCGAGGCCATCGCACGCGCGCTCGGCCCCCTGCCGATCATCGCCGAGGACTTGGGGCTGATCACGCCCGACGTCGTCGCGCTGCGCAAGCGCTTCAAGTTCCCCGGCATGCTGGTGCTGCAGTTCGCCTTCGACGGCAAGAGCGACAACCTCTACCTGCCGCACAACCACCGGGTCGACAGCGTCGTCTATACGGGAACCCACGACAACGACACGACTGCAGGCTGGTGGCAGCAAGCTTCGCCCACTGAACGCGCGCATGCGTGCGCCTATCTCGACACCGACGGCGCGCAGATCCACTGGACCTTGATCCGCGCCGCACTCGCATCGGTCGCTGCCACCGCGATCATCCCGTTGCAGGATGTGCTGGGCCTTGGCAGCGATTCACGAATGAACCTGCCCGGGCAGCCCGATGGCCACTGGGCGTGGCGCTTCGAGTGGCCGCAGCTTGAAGTTGAACACGCCGAGCGCCTGGCAGCGCTTTCGACGCTTTACGGCCGATAAAACTGAAAAGGGCGCCCGAAGGCGCCCTTTGTAAGTCCTGCCGAAAGGCGTGAATCGACTCGCGTCAGTTCAGCGGAACCTTTTTGCCGTCCTTGTACGCATAGAGCGTCATCGACGGGTTCTTCAGCTCGCCGTCCGGCTCGAACTGGATCACGCTCGTGACGCCTTTGTAGTCCTCTTTCATCAGGAACGCGTTATAGACCTTCGGGTCGCTCGAGCCGGCCTTGACCATCGCATCGGCGATCAGGCCGACTGCATCGTAGGTATACGGCGAATAGACCTGGAACTGGCCGGGGTACTTCGCGTCGTAGCGTGCCTTCCAAGCGTTGCCGCCAGGCATTTTCGCGAGCGACGCGCCGCCTTCGGCGCAGATCACGTTACCGAGCGTCTTCGCGCCGCCGGAGGTTTCAGCCAGCTTTGTGGTGCAGATGCCGTCGCCGCCGAACATCTTGACGTTGGTCATCCCGAGCTGCTCCATCTGGCGCAGCATCGGGCCGCCTTGGGTGTCCATGCCGCCGTAGAAGATGCCATCCGCGTTTTTGCCCTTGATCGAGGTCAGGATGGCCATGAAGTCGGTGGCCTTGTCGTTCGTGTATTCCTCGGCGACGATCTCGATACCGCGCGCCTGCGCTGTCTTCTTGAATACTTCGGCGACGCCCTGGCCATACGCGGTACGGTCATCGATGATCGCCATTCTCTTGAGTTTCAGGGTGTTTGCCGCATACAGCCCGAGACCGGCGCCGAGCGCGTTGTCGTTCGCGATGATCCGGTAGATGTACTTGAAGCCCTGCTGCGTGATCTTCGGGTTTGTCGCCGCGCCGGTGACCATCGGGATCTCGCAGTCGTTATAGATCTTGGAGGCCGGAAGCGTCGAGCCGGAATTCAGGTGGCCGACGACGCCGTTGACCTTGGCGTCGCACAGCTTGGTTGCAACGGCCGTGCCCTGCTTCGGGTCCGCGGCATCGTCTTCGGCAACCAGCTCGAGCTTGACCTTTTTGCCGGCGATGACAACGCCCTTGGCGTTGAGATCCTCGACCGCCATGCGGGCGCCATTTTCGTTGTCCTTGCCATAGTGGGCCTGCGGGCCCGACATCGGCGCGACGTGGCCGATCTTGACCACCGCTTCCTGTGCCGAAACGGCAAAGGCCGCCATCGTCACGATGGCGCCCACGATCACATTGAGCTTGACTTGCATACGCTACCTCCGAGGGGGATGTTGAATGAACTGGGATTGGATGATGGGACGGCAGGAACGGTTGCCCCGCCGTTTTCTCAGCGCGGGTAACGATACCTGAAACGCAAGGCGCTTTCTGTTCGGGAATGCTCGGGGCTCGCTGTCGGGGTTGGCAACAGTCCGTCGCGCCCGGCCCGGCGTTCAAACAGCGCGCCGCCGTGCGAGCTCCTGGCTCGCAGATTGCGCCACCACGTCACGCAAGGTGATTTGCAGCTTCTCGCGCAGCTCGCGCACCAGGTCATCGGCGAGCCGCGCGAGCACCGGTGCGAGCGCCTCGCGAAGGCGAAGTTCGAGCATCAGGTCGGCGTCGCGTTGCAACTCGCCGAGTACACGCTCGATGAGCTGTTGCGTGTCGAGCGACGTGGCGCCCGGCGCAGAAGTTTCGCTGCGCAACGGGTTGCCGGCGCGGGCCGGCAGCGCGGCGCCGGCGTCGCCGACCGGCGCGAGCTCGATCACTTCGGTCAGCGTCGGCAGGCCGTGGCGATGGTACGGCCCGAGACGCGCACTCATTGGACCACCCTGTGCACAATGCGCTCCCCGATGAACACTTGGGAGCGGCCCGGTGGTGACAATGGAGCCCCCTTGGCGCTGCGCGCCGTCCCCCCGCGGGGGAGCGAGCGCCTTGGGAGCGGCCCGGCGGCGCTCATGCACGCGCCTCGTGGCGCTTGAGCACGTAGCCGCGGTCGGCGTAGTGCTTCCAGCGCAGCCGTGCGGCCTGTTTCGCGTCTTCGTCTTCCGGAACGATCTCGATCACGCGCGCAAAGACCTCGAAGCCGGCGACGAGTTCATCGCCCAGGTTCACGAGCACATCGTGCGTCGGTGCCTGCTCGATGCCCTCGACGAGCCAGATCGGCGTCGGATCGACCTCTGGCAGGCTTGGCGCTCCGGGCTCCAGGCGAACGTGCGGCACGAAGCTCAACGGATCGCTCGTCCACAGCAGCGCGTCGAGCCGTGCGAGCGTCGGCGACGGCGCGCACACCACGACCAACGCGCCCTGCGCGTGCGCCTTGCGCAGCAGGCGGCACGCGTAGCCGAGACGGTCGGCGACGCGCAGGTGAAACATCACTTCAGTCACGCGTGGACGGTCACGCCGCTTGCGCCAGGACGAAGTGCGTCAGCAACCCGACCGGGCGCCCGGTCGCACCCTTGGCGGTGCCTGACTTCCACGCCGTGCCGGCGATGTCGAGGTGCGCCCAACGGTACTTGCCGGTGTAGCGGCGCAGGAACATCGCCGCCGTGATCGCGCCGCCGGCGCGCCCCCCGACGTTGCCCATGTCGGCGAAGTTGCTCTTCAGCGCCTCGTCGTATTCCTCGTCGAGCGGCATGCGCCAGCACGGGTCGAGGGCGTCGCCCGCGGCCTGCTGGAACTGCGTCGCCATCGCATCGTCGGCCGTGAACAGGCCCGAGTTGTGGTGGCCGAGCGCGACAACGCAGGCGCCGGTGAGGGTCGCCACATCGACCACCATTGCCGGCTTGAAGCGCTCGGCATAGGTCAGTGCGTCGCACAAGATGAGCCGCCCTTCGGCGTCGGTGTTGAGTATCTCGATCGTCTGGCCCGACAGGCTCGTCACGACGTCGCCCGGCTTGATGGCGGCGCCGCTCGGCATGTTCTCGCACGACGGAACGATGCACACGAGGTTGAGCTTGGGCCTCAATTCGGCGACGGCGCGCAGCGTGCCGATCACGCTCGCCGCGCCGCCCATGTCGAACTTCATCTCGTCCATCTCGGCCGACGGCTTGATCG
>JBDTSN010000168.1:0-5550 GCA_039931145.1 Burkholderiales bacterium
TGTGCGCGGGCAAGCGCTCGCACATCGCGTGGACGCAGATCGAGACCGGCAGCGCGATCACCTGGAAGTACCCGAGCGTCATCCTGCGTGGCGACGATTCGAAAGGTGAGTTCTATTCGATCGCGGTGTCGAACCACTACCAGCAGGCCGACACCGGCACCAAGATGATTCACCTCGGCCGCAATACGTCGAGCCGTATCGTGTCCAAGGGCATCAGCGCGGGCCATGCGCAAAACAGCTATCGCGGCTTGGTGCGAATGGGGCCGACAGCGGCCGGCGCGCGCAACCACACGCAGTGCGATTCGCTCTTGATCGGTTCGCATTGCGGTGCGCACACCTTCCCGTATGTCGAGACGTCTCGCGCCGACGCGGTCGTCGAGCACGAAGCGACAACGACGCGCATCTCCGAAGAACGGCTTTTTTATTGCCAGGCGCGTGGCATCGACCCCGAAGAGGCGACGGCGCTGATCGTTGGCGGTTTTTGCCAGGCGGTGCTCGAAGAGCTGCCGATGGAGTTCGCGCTCGAGGCAAAGGCGCTGCTCGCGGTATCGCTCGAAGGCGCCGTCGGCTGAACCCCACGCACTACACAGAACAAGGAAGATCGATGAAGACTACTGAGCCGTTGCTCCAGATAAGGGACCTGCGCGTCGATGTCGCCGAGCACACGGTGCTGAAGTCGGTGTCGCTCGACGTGCCCGCCGGCGCACTGTTCGTGCTGATGGGCGCGAACGGCAGCGGCAAGAGCACGCTCGGCCTGACGCTTGCGGGTCATCCGCGCTACCACGTGATGGGCGGCGAGGTGCGTTTCGCCGGCCAAGACTTGCTTGCAATGAATGCGCAGGAACGTGCCCGCGCAGGGTTCTTCCTGTCGTTCCAGTCGCCGCCCGACATCCCGGGCGTGAAGAACAATCTTTTCATCCGCAGTGCGGTCAACGCGGTGCGCGAATCACGTGGCGAGGAAGCGCTCGACGCGTTCGACTTTCTCGGCAGCGCACGCGACGCGGCCAAGCGCCTCGGGCTGCCCGAGGCGATGCTCAGCCGCCCGGTGAACGACGGCTTCTCCGGCGGCGAACGCAAGCGCAACGAGTTGATGCAGATGGCGCTGCTCAAGCCGCGCCTCGCGGTGCTCGACGAGATCGACTCGGGCATGGATATCGACGGCGTGCGCGCGGTCGTTGCACTCGTGCAGGAGTTGCGCGAGCAGGGGACGGCCTTTGTCGTCGTTTCGCACTATCTGCAGATGATCGAATCGCTTGCACCGGATGCCGTGCTGCGTCTGCATGAGGGCTGCATCGCCGAAACTGGCGGCATGGCGCTCGCACACGACATCGCACGCACCGGCTTCGTGCGTGATACCGACCGCACGGGCTTCGCGCGCGGTGGCGAACCGGTAGTAGCCTGAGCCATGGCCGCCACCACTGCATGGGACACATGACGATGGACAGCGCACGCGCCGACGCCCTCTTTGCCCGCGAGCGGCTCGCCAAGCTCGGCTGGATCCCGCGCAACGCGGAGGATTTTCGCCATCTGCCGCCCCCCGTGGCCGACGTCTGGCTCGGTGACGCGGATGACGACAGCGAGACCGCACGCGAACAGAAGTGCGATGCATCGCCGCTCGCAGGCGCCGGATGGACGCTGCATCCGCTTGGCCACATGCCGCCGGGTCGCGTCGACGCGCGCTGGCTCGACGCGGCGGACCCCGATCAACGCGCCGAATTGTTTGCCGGATTGGCGCAGCCCGGCGAAGGTGTGGACTCTGGTGATGCGGCGCCGTTTGGCTGGGCGCACCGCGCGCTGTGCCGCCAGGGGCTTCGCGTACGCGTCGGCGGCGATGCGGGCGCCGCGCGGCACCGCGAAACCGTGTGGCTGCAATTGCGCCGCCAGCCGCGCAGCGCGGTCGAAGCGCCGCTGCTCGTGATCGAAGTGGCGCCTGGCGTGCAGTGCGTGCTCGTCGAATCCCACGAACGCATCGCGCCCAGCGACAGCCACAAGGCCGGCCCTGGGTGCGAACGGGCGCTGGTGCAGAACATGCAATTGCACCTGCGTATCGGGCAGGGCGCGTCGCTCCAGCATCTGCGCGTCATCGCCCCCGGCGTCGACGATCGCATCGCGCACCACATCGACGCCCGGCTTGCCGCGGGTGCACGCTATGAGCAGGCGATGATCGCGTCGGGCAGCAGCTACCACCTGCAGCGCACGGTCGTCGATTTGCAAGGCGAGAAGGCCGAGGCGCGCAGCGCCGCGGTGCTGTTCGCTGCCGGATCCGTGCTCGAGCAACAGGTGCGCGTCGCGCATGCCGGCAATTCGTCACAAAGCAGCGTCGAGGCGCTCGCGCTGGCCGACGCCGGTGCGCGCGTCGTCGTCAACGCGCACAGCCTCATTGCGCCAGGTGCCGACGAAGCGTCGCTGCGGCAACGGCTCGTCGGTATCCCGACCGGAGGGCAGCCGAAGATCGTGCTGCGCCCGCATCTTGAGATCCATCACGACAAGGTGCAGGCGGCGCACGGCGCAACCTGGGGCGCACTGCCCGAGGACGCGCTCTTCTACGCCTGCCAGCGTGGGCTGGATGAGAGCGCCGCGCGGGCAATGATTGTGCAAGGCATGGCGCATGCGGTGCTTGCGCGCGGCCTGGATGACCCGGAACTGCTCGAGTCGCTCGGCGTCGAGGCACTACTGGAACGTGCGGTGGCCGACCACCTTGCCGCATCGGCACGGATGAAGGCTATCAAGCATGAACCAAAGCCGGAGGTTCAACATGGGTGAACGCCTGCCGCTCGCCGCGCTCGCCGACAGCTTTCCGGTGCTCGCCCAGAGCATCAACGGTGCGCCGCTCGCCTATCTCGACAACGCGGCGACGACGCAGGTTCCGCTTGCGGTGCTGGCCGCAATGCGCGAGTTCGAATCGCACGACCGCGCCAACATCCACCGCGGCGTTCACACGCTGAGCCAGCGCGCGACAGATGACTTCGAGGCGGCGCGCGAACGGCTCAAGAAGTACATCGGCGCCGGCGCGCAGCACGAACTCGTCTTCACTTCGGGAACGACCGAGGCTTTGAACCTCATTGCACAAGGCCTCTCGATTGCCGGCCACGAGGCGGCGGTGCTGAAGGCGGGCGACGAAATCATCGTCAGCGGCCTCGAACACCACGCGAATCTCGTCCCTTGGCAGCTTGCTGCAAAGCGCAGTGGCGCAACGCTGCACTTCCTGATGCCGGACGCCGAGGGCCGCCTGCACATCGACGATCTGAAGCGGCTGCTGAGCCCGCGCACGCGCGTCTTCGCCGTCACCGCTTGCGCCAACGCGACCGGTGAGCGCCCGCCCTTCGAGGCGATGCTCGCGCTCGCAAAGGAGGCCGGCGCAATGACCGTGCTCGACGC
Organism: Burkholderiales bacterium; assembly: GCA_039931145.1. Classification (GTDB taxonomy): domain Bacteria; phylum Pseudomonadota; class Gammaproteobacteria; order Burkholderiales; family Burkholderiaceae_C; genus CAIKUF01. The sequence continues at coordinate 3,379 of JBDTSN010000168.1, forward strand.
GGCGCAAGCCGTGAGCCACGAGGTGCCCGACGTGTCGGCGCTTGAGTGCGACTTCATGGCGTTCTCCGGCCACAAGATGTACGGCCCGATGGGCATCGGCGTGCTTGCTGGTCGGCGCGCTGCGCTCGAGCGGCTTGTGCCGCTGCGCCTGGGCGGCGACATGGTCGAGTGGGTGACGCTCGAGCGCGCCGAGTTCGCGGGACTGCCCGCGCGCCTCGAAGGTGGCACACCGAATGTCGGCGGTGCGGTCGGCATGGCGACGGCGGCGAGTTTCATCGATGAACTCGGCCGCGCGGCGGTTGACGAACACGTGACGTCGCTGCGCGCGCATGCGGTGAAGAGCCTCGCTGCACTCGACGGCGTGACCGTGCTTTCACCGCACGCCGACGCGTCAGCCATCGCCTCCTTCGTCACCGGCGACGTGCACCCGCACGACCTCGGCACCCTGCTCGACGAGCAGGGCATCGCGGTGCGCACCGGCCACCATTGCGCGCAACCGCTGCTCGATCACCTCGGCCACGGCCCGACGACACGCGCGTCGTTCGCGATCTACAACACGCACGACGAGGTCGAGCGGCTCGCCGCCGGCGTCGCTCGAGCGCTGGAGATCCTGCGATGAATCCGGCAGACACTCCATCGATGGCAGCCGAGAACGATCTCTACCAGGAGATCGTCGTCGAACACAAGCGCGCGCCGCGCAATTTCGGCACGCTCGATGCGCCGACGCATCAGGCGCGCGGCCACAACCCGGCGTGCGGCGACACGCTGAAGGTCGAGCTCAATCTCGACAACGGCAAGCTCGCCGACATCCGCTTCAGCGGCCACGGCTGCGCGATCTGCATTGCCTCGGCGTCGATGATGACGGAGGCCATTCGCGGCGCCGATGTCGCCGTCGCGGAAGATTTGCAACAGCGCTTTCGCGCGGTGCTGACGGGCCAGCTTGATCCCGAAGAGGCGCATCTGGGCAAGCTCATCAGTTTGGCCGGCGTGCGCCGCTACCCGAGCCGCATCAAGTGCGCAATGCTCGGCTGGCACGCGCTGATGCATGCAATCAACGACGCGCCGGAGAGCGGCGCCGTCAGTACCGAGACCGGAGCATCATGAAATCCTGGCGCGAACCCGTCGTCACCAACCGGCCGGTGCAGGTCGAACGCGTGCCGGACGGCACGCCGATGGATCTGCCGGTGGGCACCAAGGCCGAGATCACGCAGGCGCTCGGCAGCAACTTCACGCTGCATGTCGAGGGCCAGTTGGTACGGCTTGCCGGCCGCGACGCGGACGCCATCGGCAAACCGGTACCGGTCGCCGTCGAGGCGCAGGCGGATGTGAAGCTCGAGGATGTGAAGGGGCTCGTCTGGGAAACGCTCAAGACATGCTATGACCCGGAGATTCCGGTCAACATCGTCGAGCTCGGGCTGATCTACGTCTGCGACGTGCTCCCGGTCGACGAAGAGCAGGCGAAGGTGTCGATCAAGATGACGCTCACCGCGCCCGGTTGCGGCATGGGTGAAGCGATCGCCAACGAGGTTGCCGAGAAGGTGCTCGCGCTGCCGCGTGTCGCCGAGGTCAACGTCGATATGGTGTTCGACCCGCCGTGGACGCGCTATCACATGTCGGAAGCCGCGCGGCTGACGCTCGGCCTCTGAGAGCCGTTCTCGCGCGCCGAATGGCCGCGAGACATTCGATTGAGAATGAGCCCGGCGTGCCGGGCTCATTCACATCTGCTCAGCGCTTCTCCTGATCAGCGATCGGCCTCAGTAGCCGCCCGACCGCATCTCCACTCCTTCCCCCGCTGGGGGAAGGCTGGGATGGGGGCCGAGCGGTGGAGAGGAGTGGCGAGGAGTGCGACGGCGCCAGCCCCCACTTGCAGTGCGCGCCCCGGCTTGCAAGCCGGAGCCGCTGCGCGGGCTCGCCGCATGCGGCTCGAAAGCCCCGCTACGCCCCCAACCCCCAGTGGGGGAGGGGGTACTGAGTGTGCATGCTGAGCTTCGTCGCCAATCCGGACTCTTCTCAACTGCCGCAGGCGCCGCCCGAGCAGCACGAACTCGTATTCGCCGCTGCGGCTTCCTTCGTCGCCGTGCGCTTGATGTTCACGCGCCAGGTCTCGGGGCCGGACTCGATGTAGGTCCAGTCGAACTGGCCCGGCGTCCGGTCATCGAACTGGAAGCGCAG
>JBDTSN010000169.1:0-5545 GCA_039931145.1 Burkholderiales bacterium
GCGCCGCCTCCGACACGATCTGGTCAGAGGCCGGGTAGAAATAGTCGGCGAACTGGATCTCTACCACCGGCCGCAGGCCGTAGGCGCCCATGCCGACGGCGGTGCCGACGATGCCGCCTTCGGAGATCGGCGCGTCGAAGCAGCGCGACTTGCCGTACTTGGCCTGCAGGCCTTCAGTGACGCGGAACACGCCGCCGAAATAACCGACGTCCTGGCCGTAGACGACCACGTTGTCGTCGCGCTCCATCATCACGTCCATCGCCGAGCGCAGCGCCTGGATCATCGTCATCGGGCTGGTCTTGCCGCGGGCGTCCGTCGCCGCCACTTGCATGTCTTTCGTTTCGGTCAGCATGATCAGACTCCCAGTTGCTGGCGTTGCACCCGCAGGTGTTCGGGCATGTCCTTGTAGACATCGTCGAACATCGCCGCCGGGCTGGGGATGTGGCCGTCGAGCAGGGTGCCGTAGCTCTCGGCTTCCTTCTGCGCCGCCATCACCTCGGCTTCCAGTTCGGCCTGCGCCTGCGCGTGCTGCGCATCCGACCACTCGCCGAGCGCAATCAGATGTTGCTTCAGTCGGGCGATCGGGTCACCCAGGGGGAAGCGCTGCCAGTCGTCGGCGGGACGGTACTTGGACGGATCGTCCGAAGTGGAGTGCGGGCCGCCGCGGTAGGTGACCCACTCGATCAGCGTGGGCCCGAAGTTGTTGCGGGCGCGCTCGGCGGCCCACAGCGATGCCGCGTACACGGCGAGGAAGTCGTTGCCGTCGACTCGCAGCGAAGCGATGCCGCAACCAACGCCGCGTGCGGCGAACGTCGTGGCTTCGCCGCCGGCGATCGCCTGGAAGGTCGAGATCGCCCACTGGTTGTTGACCACGTTGAGGATTACCGGCGCGCGGTAGACATGCGCGAAGGTGAGCGCCGTGTGGAAGTCGGCCTCGGCGGTGGCGCCGTCCCCGATCCAGCCCGAGGCGATCTTGGTGTCGCCCTTGATCGCCGAAGCCATGGCCCAGCCCACCGACTGGATGAACTGGGTGGCGAGATTGCCCGAGATCGAGAAGAAGCCGGCCCGTTTGTACGAGTACATCACCGGCAACTGGCGGCCCTTGAGCGGATCGTGCGCGTTGCTCATCAACTGACAGATGAGTTCCACCATTGGCACGTCATCGCGCGACAGCAACAGGCTTTGCTGGCGATAGGTCGGAAAGCACATGTCGCCGGCCTGCAGCGCCTGAGCGTGTGCGGTGCCTATCGCCTCCTCGCCCAGGCTCTGCATGTAGAACGAGAGCTTGCGCTGGCGCTGCGCCATCAGCATGCGGGCGTCGAAGATGCGGGTCTTCATCATGGCGCGCAGGCCCTTGCGCAGCCGCGCCGGTTCGATCTGCGGCGTCCACGGGCCGACCGCCTTTCCGGCTTCATCGAGCACCCGGATCAGGCCGTAGGCCAGGTCGTTGGTGTCGAAGGCGGTGGTGGCTACCGGCGGCCGGCGCACGACGCCGGCGGGCGAGAGATGCAGGTAGGAAAAATCGGTGGCACAGCCCGGACGCCCGGAGGGCTCCGGCACGTGCAGATGCAGTGCGGGTTGCTGGCTCATGCTTATCACTCCGCGCCGATTGTGTCGACGCCTGTTGAAAAAAGGGGCCGCTGTCAGCGGATAGCCGCACCGTCCCCGAGCAGGCCGAGTGTAGGTGAAAAGGCGCGGTTAGTGGGTGCTCAGCCATTCAGCGCGCCAGCGACCGGGTAGACCTGCACCGGCCGCCTTGACCACGGGGAAGCACGCGGCAAACGACGGCCGCCATGGGTGCCCTGACGCACGGGGGTGTCAATCCGGCAGGTGCAATCGCCACCACTCGACAAGAAGTGTCTTCCGGGAAGTCTTTCCTGACGAGTTCGTGGGTGATGTCCTGGTCGCTGTTGAACTGTCGAGTGCGGCGATGGACACGCCGCGTCGGATGGGGGTATGGTGCCAATCCCTTGAAAGAAATCACCGCAGCCAGGGACCGCCGAAATGCTAAAGCAGAACGCACCAGCCGCCGCGTCGCACCCCTTGGCCTCCGAGGAGCTGGAAAGACCCAATACCCGCGTGCGGCGACTTTCGGCGGCACGCGGACCCCGGTCGCGCCAGGCGGCGAAGGTCCAGCGTGTCCTCGATGCCGGCCTGCGGCTGAACCGGCTGCGCAGCAGCCCAAAGATGCACGCTCTCCTCGTCGAGGAGGTCGCCAAGCTCTTGGGCGCCCTGCGCGTGCTGCTCGTGCTCGAATCGGACGTGAGCGGACCCATCGCCGGATCCCTGCTCCCCGCGGGGGAACATCCAGGCGCACTGTTGCAGGCCATCGCGCCCTGGCTCGATGAAGCGCGCCGCACCCGCGCTGTTCGCCTGCGGCACGGCCCTCGAGGCGTCCCCAACATCGAGCAGCGCTCTTGCCTCGTGGCGCCGCTACAGGCGCAAAGCCTGGTTCTGGGTTACCTCTATGCCGACGTGGATGGCCGCATAGGCCGCTTCGACGCGAGCCACCGCGAGCTCATTGGGATGTTTGCCGCCCAGGCTGCCGTGGCGCTGGACAACCAGCAGCGGATGCAGAAGCTCGAACGCAAGGCGGAGGCATCGACCACGGCGCTGGCCGAGCGCGTTGGCGAACTCGAAGTGATAGCGACGATCCAGCGTGCCATCGCGGGCCGCCTCGACTTTGACGGCATCGTCAAGATGGTCGGTGACAAGCTGCGCGAGGTATTCGGCGTCGGCGACCTGAGCATGCTCTGGTGGGATCTGCCTACCGAAACGGTCCGCACGCTCTACAACTACGAGCATGGCTTGCCGATACCGCACCGGCCGCCCCGCAAAATCGACGCGGACACCAAGCTTCGGAAGTTCCTCGAACTGCGCAAGCCGGTGGTGCTCAATACCCGCGCCGAGCAGACCGCCATGGGCATTGAACCGGCGCCGGGAACCGACTGGTGCCATTCGGCCGTCGTTGTCCCGATCGTCGCCAGCGACCGAATCCTGGGATTCATCGGGGTGCAGGACCATGAGCGCGAATACGCTTTCGACGCAGCGCGGGTGAGCTTGCTCGAGACGGTGGCTTCGAGCATGGCTGTGGCGCTGGAAAACGCGCGCCTGGTCGATGACATCCGGCTGGCGCTGGCTCATCAGACAGCCGCCGCCGAGGTCTTGCAGGTTGTCAGCAGTTCGATGGCCGATGCGCAACCTGTCTTCGAGAAGATCATCGACAGCTGCGCACACCACTTCGCTGCCGGCATCATGATGATCAACCTGGTCGGCGAAGATGGGTTGATCCACCTTGCGGCGATCCGGGGGCGGGAGTGGACGGCGGCAGGGGATGCGTACACGCAGGATCTTGCGGACCAGTTGATTGAACGCATACGGGCGGTCTACCCGGTTCCCCTGGACGGTTCCGGGACGGCTGCCGTGATTGACACCGGGCATGTGTTGAACTTTCCCGATCTGCTGAACGGCGACGGAGTGCCGGAGACGATGCGCGCTTCAGCCCGGCGCCTCGGCATCAACGGGTCACAGGTCTACGCTCCGTTGATGCAGGGTGGCCGAGGCATCGGCTCGATCGCATTGTCGCGGCCAGAGCTGGGGGGCTTCAGCGAACGCGAGCAGGCGCTGTTGAAGACGTTTGCGGACCAGGCCGTCATCGCCATCCAGAACGCGCGACTGTTCGACGACACCCGTAAGGCGCTGGAACGGCAGACCGCCACAGCAGAGATCCTGCGCGTGATCAGCGGCTCGCCGACCGATGTGACCCCCGTCTTCGATGCCATCGCCGAGCGGGCGCGGGTCCTGTGCGGCGCCAGCCTCGGCTACACCACGCGCTTCGACGGCGAGCGACTGCATCTCGTCGGGTACCACGGCGTGTCGGCGGAAGCCGAGGCCGTGATGCGGGAGATGTTTCCCAGGAAGCCGGACCGGGGCTCGATCAACGGCCGATGCCTCCTGGCGCGGGCGCCGGTGTGCATTTCCGACGTCGAACTCGATCCGGAGTATCAGCTCGCCGCACAGGCCAAGGCGGCCGATTTTCGCAGCATGCTGGCCGTGCCGATGCTGCAGGGCGGCAGACCCATCGGCGTGGTGGGTGTCGCACGAAAGAATCCGGGTCCTTTCGCAGACGAGCTCATGGGCCTGTTGCAGACCTTCGCCGACCAGGCGGCGATCGCGATCGAGAACGTGCGGCTTTTCAACGAGACGCAGGAGGCCCTGGCGCACCAGACGGCGACGGCAGACATCCTTCGTGTGATCAGCGAGTCGCCGACCGACGTGCAGCCGGTGTTCGACGTCATCGCGGAGCGCGCCGAGCGCCTGACCGGCGCGTCGCTCGGATTCGTCTTTCGTTTCGACGGCGATTTGATCCACATAGCGAGCGTTCACGGGGTGAACCCAGAAGGCCTGGACGCCGCGCGCAACGCATTTCCCATGCCGCCGGGCGACGGTTCCGCGACGGCACGTGCCGTGCGCGACGGCGTGGTCGTCAACATCGGCAACGTCCATTCGGATACGGAGGTCGGGTACAAGACCCTCGAGCTCGCCCGGCTCGCCGGCTACCGCGCCGTCCTGGCCGTCCCGATGCTGCGCGAGCGCGAGATCGTGGGCGCGATCGCGGTGATGCGTGTCGAGGAGGGCCAGTTCGCCGGACGCGAGGTCGACCTGCTGCGGACCTTCGCCGACCAGGCGGTGATCGCGATCGAAAACGTGCGGCTGTTCAATGAGACGAAGGAGGGCCTGCGCCAGCAGACCGCCGTCGCCGGCGTGCTGAAGGTCATCAGCCAATCGACGTTCGATCTCGAACGGGTGCTGACGACGCTGATCGAAAACGCGACGCAGCTGTGCGAAGCCAGCCACGGGTTCGTGTTCCGGCCGCATGGCGACGTGTTCCGGCTCGCGGTGTCGCACGGCGCAGCGCCAGAGTTTGTCGAACACATCGCGGCGATTCCGGTGCGCCCGGAGCGCGGGTACCTGATCGGCCGCGTCGTGCTCGGACAGCAGCCGGTGCAGATCCTCGACGCGTTGGAAGATCCCGACTACCGGCAGGCCCAGTCGCAGCGGCTCGGCGGGTACCGGACGATGCTCGGCGTGCCGATGCTGAGCGGCAGCACGGTCGTCGGCGTGATCGTCGTGTGGCGCCAGGAGGTGCGCGCGTTCACCGCCAAGCAGATCGAGCTGCTCACCACATTTGCCGATCAGGCGGCAATCGCGGTCGAGAACGTACGTTTGTTCAACGAGACCAAGGAGGCGCTCGAGCGGCAGACCGCTACATCCGAGGTGTTGAAGGTGATCAGCGCTTCGCCGACCGACGTGCAGCCGGTGCTGCACGCCGTCGCCGAGCGCGCGGGTCTGCTCTGCAAGGCCGAAGGGAGCCGAGTTTGGTTGCTCGCGCCGGGCGACAAGCTGCGCGTGGCCGCGAACCACGGTCCCGATCTCGCAGGCGAAGACGAGCTGCCGCTGCGTCGCACGTCGGTCGGGGGTCGTGCGTTCCTCGAGCGCAGGCTGTTGCATGTCGAGGACATCGTTCCGCTTCTCGACACCGAGT
>JBDTSN010000170.1:0-5478 GCA_039931145.1 Burkholderiales bacterium
CGGATCGACCCGAGCTATCGGACTTGAAGCACGCGGGCGGCTCGCGCTGAAGCCGCATCGGCTCTAGCGAAATCGCGGCGAGCGTTTTTCGGCGAAGGCCTGCAAGCCCTCACCGCCGTTCGGATGGAACAGCGTCTGCAGCATCTGGTCGCGCTCGAGCGTCAGATGCTCCGACAGCGTGCCGCTTGGCGCCTGATTGACGAGATCCTTCCCCGCAGCAAGCGCGTTCGGCGCCATGGTCGCGAGACGCTCCGCGAGCCCATGCGCGCCGGCGAGCGCACGTCCGCTGTCGGCCACCTGCGTGACAAGGCCGTGCGCCTCGAGCTGGCGCGCACTGAAGGGCTCGGCGAGCCAGATCGCCTGCAAAGCCAGTGCCCGCGGCAGCAGTTGCGCGAGGTGCCAACTGCCGCCGCCATCCGGCGTCAGCCCGAGGCGCGCGTGCGACATCATGAAGCGCGCATCTTCGGCGGCGACGATCAGATCGCAGGCGAGCGCAATCGAGAAGCCGCCGCCCGCGGCGGCGCCTTCGACTGCGGCAATGACCGGTTTCGGGCAGGCGCGCAGCGCTTCGATGAACTCGTGAAAGTGCTCGAGCATCTGCATCTGCACCGAGGGGTCTGCGGCACGCCGCTCGCGCAGCCCGGCGATGTTGCCGCCGGCGCAAAAATGCCCGCCGGCGCCCTGGAGCACGACACAGCGCACCCCGGTGTCTGACTCGGCAACGTTGAGCGCTTCGATGCCGGCGGCGAACAACTGCTCGGACAGTGTGTTGCGCGTCGCCGGGTCGCTCATCGTCAGCACCAGCGTGCTGCCGACGTGTTCGCTTCGCATTTCAGAGGGCATTCGTTACCTGTCGTGTATCGCGCCGACAACGCCGTGGCGCGCGGATTGTGGCATGTGTCTCACTCTGCGGAGATGGGCGGTGAGAGGGCCCCAATTCCGCCGGTGAGAAGTTGTAACCCCATGCTAGAGTGGCCGCGCCCTGGAACAAGAGCGCCGCCCACGCATGCCCAAACTAACGTTCGCCCCCGTCCTTGGAGTGCTGCTCGCGCTCGCGACGGCGCAGGCCATGGCGAGTGGTTTCGGGCGCATGAACAACGCGACCGTCCTTGGCCAACGGCTGGACTTCAGCGTGCCGTTGCGACTCGACGCCGGACAAAGCATCGCGGCGGATTGCGTGACGGCCGAAGTGTTTGCGGGTGAGTTTCGCGTCGCCCCTTCCGCGGTGGATGTCGCAGTCGTTCCCGCAAGTGACGCGACCGAGCGCCTGATTCGCATTGCCACCCGTTCGGCGATCGATGAGCCGGTCGTCACCGTGACCTTACAGATCGGATGCGGGAACCCGATGACGCGCAAGTTCGTCGCCTTCATCGACCCGCCGACGATCGAACTGGCGCGCGCCGAGACACCGCGCTCTCTCGCGCCGGTAGCGTCCGCATCCGCGACGCTGCCCCGCGCGCGAACCGAGGTGGCGATTGCAACGCCTGCAACGCCGTCGGCGTCTCCCGCGCCTGCAGTCGAATCGCGTCCGCCGGCCACGCCGCGCAGCGCAAAGCCCAAACCCAAGCGCAGTGCCGGTGCACCCGCTGCGGCGGTCGCCCGCGCTTCGTCGCGCACGGCGGCGCCAAAGACTACAACCCTGGCGTCGGGCAAGGGTCGTAAGACGTCGACTTCGCCACGTGTCGCTGCGGCCAAGCCCGCCAAGGGACCGCGGCTGCAACTCGACACCACGCCGGATGTGATGCTGGCGCAGACCAATTTGCGCCCGGCTGACACCTTGCCGCCGGTTTTGCCCGCTGCAGCGTCCGCGCCGCAGGACGCGGCGTCTGCTGCGGCGGATGCGGAGATCGCTGCGCAGCGTGAGCGGCTCGTCGCGATGGAGACTTCGCTCGCCAAGCTGCGGTCCGAATCGCAGGCGACGCAGGCGAGCCTGGTTCAGTTGCAAGCCCAGTTGCGGGAGTCGCAGTCGCAGCGCTTTGCGAATCCGCTCGTCTATGCGTTGATGGCGCTTTGTGCGCTGCTCGCGGCGGCGGTCGCGCTGCTGTGGCGCTCGCGCGCCGCCGAGCGTCGCGCGGTGCCGCAATGGTGGGCGCCTCCGACGAGCGCGGGCATCGCCGCGATGGCGGCCGAAACCGGTGACGCTGCCGGTGAAGTCGCGCGCCCGGCGCCCGGGCCGGTGGCGGTGCCCCCCGAGCAATGGGAGGCGTCCGATTCGATCCACGGCGAGACGACCGCGAGCCCGCGCCTGCTCGATGCGGTGGCATCGGCGCCGCCCGCAGCCGAGAGCGAGCGTGAGATGTCGGTCGAAGAGCTGATCGACCTCGAACAACAGGCCGAGTTCTTCGTCGTCCTCGGCCAGGACGACGCGGCGATCGACCTGCTGATGGGGCATCTGCGGAGCAGCGGCGGGGCGAGCCCGCTGCCCTACCTGAAGCTGCTCGAGATCTATCGCCGGCGCGACGAGCGCGAGGCCTACGAGCGCACGCGCGACAGGTTCAACCGCCGATTCAACGCCTACGCGCCGGACTGGGATACCGATCTGCAAAAGGGCCGTGCGCTGGAAGACTATGGCCATGTCGTCGGTCGGTTGCAGTCGCTGTGGACGTCACCCGGGCTTGCAATGCGCGCGCTCGAGACCTCGCTCTTCAGGCGCGACCCGGGGGCATCGAACTTCGACCTGCCGGCCTATCGCGAACTGCTGTTCCTCTATTCGATCGCGCGCGATCTGTCGGAGCATCAACCCCCAGCCAACGTCGACCTGCTGTTGCCGATCGACGCCGAACATTCTGCGACTGGCACGCTCACGCAGTTGCACCCGACGCGGCCGATGCCGATCGCAGCCGACGCCTACACGACGCAGGTCGATGTGGACATCACGTGTCTGGACGCGGGCCCAAAGGGTGACGATGAACGGCCGTCGCGTTACCTGAGCGATTTCGGTACGACGTCGGGCGACGTTCACGTGCCGGTGGAGCGATTCGCGGTCTCGCGCTGAGCGCGCCAAGGTCAGAGTTTCTTCAACCGCTCGAGCGCGAGCGCGAGCGTTTCATCCTTCTTCGCGAAACACAGGCGCGCGATGCGCTGCTCGAAGCCGTCACGGTAGAACACCGAGAGCGGGATGGCGGCGACGCCGATCTCGCGCGTCAGCCATTCGCAAAACGCCGTCTCGGTGAGATCGCTGACGGTCGAATAGTCGACGCACTGAAAGTAGCTGCCTTCACTTGGCAGTGCACGCAGCCGCGTTGCCGCGAGGCCGGTGCGAAACAGGTCCCGCTTGCGTTGGTAAAAGTCCGCGAGGCCGAGATGGGGCGCCGAATCCGCCATGTACGCTGCGAGCGCGTGCTGCATTGGCGTGTTGACGGTGAAGACGTTGAACTGGTGCACCTTGCGCAGCTCGGCCGTCAGCGGCGCAGGTGCGGCGACGTAGCCGACCTTCCAGCCCGTCACGTGATACGTCTTGCCGAAGCTCGACACGACGAAGCTGCGCGCCGCGAGCTCGGGGTGGCGCGAGACGCTTTCGTGGCGCACGCCGTCGTAGACCATGTGCTCGTAGACCTCGTCGGCAATCACGAGCACGTCGGTCGGCCGTAGCAATTCGGCCAGGCGCTGCATGTCGGCTGCGCTCCAGACGGTGGCGCTCGGGTTGTGCGGCGTGTTGACGATGATCGCGCGCGTGCGTGGCGTGAGCGCGGCGGCGATCGCGTCGAAGTTTGGCCGAAATGTTCCGGCATCGAGCGGTACGTGCACCGAGGTGCCGCCGGCGAGCACGATGTTGGGTTCGTAGCTGTCGTAGGCGGGCTCGAGCACGATCACCTCATCGCCTGGATGGACGACGGCGAGGATCACGCTCAGGATCGCCTGCGTCGCGCCGGCGGTGATTGTGATCTCGCTTCCGGCGTCGTAGTGCTGACCGTAGAGTGCAGCGATCTTTGCCGCGACGGCTTCACGCAACTGCGGCACGCCGGCCATCGGCGGGTATTGATTGAATCCGCGACGCATCGCGTCTTCGACCGCGGCAGGCAACTTCGGGTCGCAGTCGAAGTCCGGGAAACCTTGCCCCAGGTTGACCGCGCCATGCTCCTGCGCGAGCGCCGACATGACGCTGAAGATCGTCGTCCCGACGCGCGGTAACCGGCTCGCGACGTAGGGTGTCGGATGAGTGAATGCGGAAGTGGCGGGCATAGGGGTCAAAGTTCGTAGTCGGATATGGCCTCGCCGCTCATTGCGCGCTGCACGAGCGCTCGGGAGAGGCGCGTCGATATCAACTCGGCAAACGTATAGACAAAGTTGCGCAGATACGCGCCGCGCTTGAAGGCGACGCGGGCCACATTCTGGCCGAACAAGTGTCCGAGCGGCCGAGCGACCAGTTCGCCACCGGGCGGCTCGTCGCGCATCGCCATCTCGGCCACGATGCCCACGCCCAGGCCAAGGCGCACGTAGGTCTTGATGACGTCCGAATCGATCGCTTCGAGCACAAACTCGGGTTTGAGTTGACGCAGCGCAAACGCCTGGTCGATGCGTGCGCGGCCAGTGAACAGCGGGTGGTAGGAAACGAGCGGCTCAAGCGCCAGGTCTTCGAGCGAGATGCGCTCCAGATTCGTCAGCGGGTGGCCGGCCGGGACGACGGCGACATGATTCCATTCGTAGCAGGGCAGCGTGATGAGTTCCGGATGGCCGACGAGCGATTCCGTCGCAAGGCCGATGTCGGCCACTTCTTCGAGCACCATCTGCACCACCTGGTCGGGTGTGCCCTGGTGCAGGCTGACGTTGACCTTCGGGAAACGTTTCCGTAGCGCAGCGACCGGCTCGGGCAGCACGTAGCGCGCCTGAGTGTGGGTCGTCGCGATCGACAGCGTGCCCGAATCCTGCTTGGAGTATTCGTCGCCAATGCGTTTGAGGTTGCCGACTTCGCGCAGGATCACGTCGATCGATTTCAGCACCTCGTGCCCAGGCTCGGTGACGCGGCGCAATCGCTTGCCATGGCGGGCAAAGATGTCGACTCCGAGCTCGCCCTCCAGCTCGAGGATCGCCTTCGACACCCCGGGCTGCGAGGTGTGCAACGCCTTCGCGGTGTCGGTGAGATTGAGCTTTCGCCTGACGGCTTCCTGGACGAAGCGGAACTGGTGCAGGTTCATTCGTTAGGTCGGGCTCGATGCGATGGGTGGCTCACTTCAATCTCCCCGCTGCGCGTCGAACGACCCACGAGCCATGGACCTATGAAGCCCATGAGCAGGCGCAGCGGACAACCTTTCGCAGTGCGTGATTGGTGTTCTCGAATGCCTGAAGACTGGAAATGCGTTCGCTCGCACGTCGCGCCTGGCGGTACCCGCCGGGGGCTCATGCTTCCGCGGTCGGCGCTGCGCGCCGACTGCACTGCGGTTCTCGGCCAGGGGTCGCGTCGCAGAACTCGCTGCGTTCGCTTCGCTCACTGCGCTCAAACAGTTGCGACGAGTCAGTCTACGAAGCGCGCTACGCGCG
>JBDTSN010000171.1:0-5469 GCA_039931145.1 Burkholderiales bacterium
GGACTTCGCCGCCTCGGCAGTCATCATCAAGTTGCGCGTGCGCACTGTGCCGGGTGAACCGTGGGCCGTGGCGCGCGAACTGCGCCGGCGCATCAAGAACCGCTTCGACGCGGATGGCATTGAGCTGCCGTTTCCGCATGTGTCGGTCTATGCCGGCACCGCCAGCAAGCCGTTCGCAGTGGATGCGCGCGCGGTCGATGCGGAGGCACTGCGGGCGCCGGTCGACGCCGCGACGCGGCCCAAGGCGGTCTGATAGGCAGCGGTGACTTCCGATCAGGTTGGGCATTGACGCAGCGTGTCGCCGTTCGCACCCAAGGCCGAACATCAAGCGCGCGTCGCCGTCGACACCAGCACGTCGCCCACCGATTCGGCAAGCACGTGCGAGGTCACACTGCCGAGCAGCAGTTCTTCGGCCATGTTCCGGCCGTGTTTGCCGACGACGATCAGATCGCAGGCGCGCTCCAGCTCGTGTTCGACGATCGCAAGCGATGCATCGCCGCGCGGCAAGCACGGCGTCCAGTCTACGGGTGCGAGGCCGGTGCGCGCGGCGAGCGCATGGAGTTGATCTTCGGCGGCGTGTCGGGCCTGCTCGCGATAGAGATTGATCGTCGCGTCGGGCACGCTCGCGTAGCGCAGCTTGCCTTCGAAGGGAACGTCGTACGCGCTCAGCAGCACCAGATGCGCGCGTGGCGCGACGCTGCGTGCCAGGTCGACGAGCGGGGCCGACCAGGCCGAGAAATCGACCGCCACGAGGATGCGGCGATACGGTTCGTGCGCACGCTGCTTGACGACGAGCATCGGCCGCATCGATTTGCGCAGCAGCCGCTCGGCGGTCGAGCCGAGCATCAAACCGCGCAGAAAGCCCTTGCCCCGGGCGCCGAGCACGATGAGGTCGGCGTGAATCGCCTCGGCTTCGCGCGTGATCTCGTCGGCCACACTGCCTTGCACCAGCGCGGCTTCGACTTTCACCTGGCGTTCGGCGGCCAGTTCATCGGCCAGCGTCTGCAATTCTTGTCGCGTCGCCTCGAAGAGTTTTGCTTCGAGTGCGCTGCCGAGGCCGATCAACTGCTGCAGTTGTGCCGCGACACCGGCGCTGAGCGCATGCACGAGCCGCAGTTGCGCGCCCGAAGTGCGCGCAAGCCTTGCGGCACGGTCGGCGGCCTGCCGCGCCGGGCTCGACAGATCGGTGGCGACCAGGATGTTCTTCAGGCGGCTCATGCGGGCTGGCTCCTGCGATCAGATTTGTCGAGCCTAGCAGGCTGCACATCGCTCAGCACATCGCACAGCCGCACAGCCGCCTCAACTTTTCAAGCCGAGGCCGATACTCGAGATCATTCCGTCAGTGACTTCGCGCACCGCCAGAATGGCGGGCCCGAGACGCACGATGTCGCCGGCGACCGGAGCGCGGCGCAGTTCGGCAGCCATCCACTTGCCGAGTGAGGCGGATGCGTCGTTCGGCGCAGGAAGGCCGTAGAACTCGCACACCAAGCCCACGGCCGTCGCCGGGTCGAGCGTGAAGTCGCGAAAGACGGCGCGTACCTGCTCTTCGTCGGCCGGGTCGGGCATTGCCACGCCGAGCTTGCGCGCCATGAACGCAATCGTGCTGCCCTGGGTCAGCAACGATGCCAGAACCACCAAGAACGCGATGTTGAACAAGAGCCCCGCCTGCGGCGTTCCAGCCAGCAGCGGGAACAGCGCCAACACGATCGGCACCGCGCCGCGCAGCCCGACCCAAGAGATGTACCAGGTCTCGCGCGGCGTGTAGCGAAACGGCAGCAGGCACAGCCAGACGGCCACCGGCCGGGCGACGAGGATCAGCGCGAGTACGACACCGAGCGCCGGGCCGGCCGAATCGAGCATCGTGCTCGGCGACACGAGCAGGCCGAGCAACAAGAACATGCCGGCCTGCGCGAGCCAGGCATAGCCATCCAGCGCGGCGAGCGTCGGCGCGATCGCCTTCGAAGCGCGGCTCGCGACAACCAGCCCGAACAAATAGACGGCCAGAAAGCCCGAGCCGCCGATGATGCCGGTGGTGGCGAAGATCGAAAGCCCGGCAGCGACGATGAGCAACGCGAGGATGCCGCTTTCGACGCTGCGCAAGGCGATGCGGCCAAGCACCCAGGCAAATGCGACTCCGCCGATCACGCCGGCAAGCGTCCCCCAGCCGAACTGTTGCACGAACGAGAGTGCGACCTTCGTCCAGGCCGACCCGGAGTCCGAGCCGGGCGCGAGCAGGGCGATGAACGCGAGCGTCAGATAGACCGCCATCGGGTCGTTCATGCCGGATTCGATCTCGAGCGTCGCGGCGACGCGCTCGTTGAGCGTGACGCCCGAACGATTCAGCAACGCGAATACGGCGGCGGCATCCGTCGAGCCGACGATCGAACCCAGCAGCAAAGCAGTGCGCCAATCCAGCCCGACGAACAAGACCGCGGCGAGCGCGGTGATGGCGGCGCTTATCAGCACGCCGAAGGTGGCCAGCAGCAGGGCAGGGCGCAGCCCGGTGCGAAACCGCACATACTCTGTACGCAGCCCGCCGTCGAGCAAGATCACCGCCAACGCCAGGTTGCCGACCCAGAAGCTCAGGCGAAAATCGTCGAACCTGTAGCCGCCCGGGCCGTCCTCGCCGGCGAGCATGCCCGCAGCGAGGAAGACGAGCAGGAACGAGAACCCGATGCGCACCGAGAACAAGCCTGCGAGCACGCTGAGGAATACGAGGGCCGCTGCCGCAAGTATCGGCAGATTGACGAAGTCCATATCCGGATTGTCAGTGCAGCAGCGAGAGGTGTCGCCGGGCGCAGCGGCGGGGTACGCCGCAACCGAAGAGACTCTAGACGATCTGCTGCGCGCGGTGCGCGCCTGCGAGGTCTGCGCTGCGCACCTGTCGCTCGGGCCGCGCCCGGTGGTGCAAGCAGGCGCCACAGCGCGCATCCTGATCGTCGGCCAGGCACCCGGCGCCAAGGTGCATGCGAGCGGTATTCCCTGGAGCGACAAGAGTGGTGAGCGCCTGCGCAGCTGGATGGGTATCGACGCCAGCGTCTTCTATGATGAGCGCAAGGTGGCGATCATGCCGATGGGCTTTTGTTATCCGGGCCGCGCCGCAAGCGGCGACCTGCCGCCGCGGCGTGAATGCGCGCCACTGTGGCACGACCGGCTACTGGCGCAGATGCCACGCATCGAGCTGACCTTGCTCGTCGGTGCCTATGCGCAGGCTCACTTCCTGAAGCGCACCGGTCACGCCTCGGTGACCGCGACGACGCGCGATTGGCGCGCCCTCGCGCCACGCATCATTCCTCTACCGCATCCTTCACCGCGCAACGTTGCCTGGTTCATGAACAACCCGTGGTTTGAAGGCGAGGTGCTGCCGGTGTTGCAGCGCCGCGTTCGCCGCCTCATTGGCAAGTGAAATGAAGCGCCCCTCAGCTCACTGCGTTCGCTTCCCCCGAGGGGAGCGTCAGTGCCTTCGGGCGGCCGGGCGCCACTGACATGGCGCACCCTGAACCAGCGCGCGACGATGAAGCAGGCTGCCGCGTCCTGACAGTGGGTCATTCGACGCGGCCGATCGAGGAATTCGTTGCCCTGCTCACCGCTCATGCTGTAACGCTGCTGGTCGATGTGCGCACAGTACCGCGTTCGCGGCATAACCCGCAGTACAACGCCGACGCGCTACCCGCGCGGCTCGCCGCAGCGAACATCGGCTATGCGCATGCGGGCGGGCTCGGCGGCTTCAGGCACACGACGCCGGATTCGCCGAACACCGGCTGGCGCAACCTGTCGTTTCGCGGCTACGCCGACTACATGCAAAGCGCTGAGTTCGCGCAGGAACTGATCGGCCTGATCGAACTGGCGCAGCGTGAGAGGGTCGCGCTGATGTGCGCCGAAGCGGTGCCGTGGCGCTGCCATCGCTCGCTGATCGCCGATGCGTTGCAAGTGCACGGCGTGACGGCGTGCGAAATCACCAGCCCGGTGCGCCTGCAGGCACACAAGCTGACGCCGTTCGCGCGCGTGCGCGGCGAACAGATTGACTATCCGCCGGACTACCCGCCAGACGGGCGCGCCGACTAAGATCGAAGCGGCCGCCGAGCTGCAGGTGCAGCAACGTTTGACACGCATTCCCTGCCGGGCCGCGGGTGTTTTGACAAACCGGGCGCGGCTTTTGCACCCTACACACGAGGAGTCCTGAAATGTTCAAGAAGATTCTGGTTCCCACCGATGGCTCCGACGTCTCGCTCGTCGGCGCATTGCGCGCGGTGCCGCTTGCCAAGCTCGCATCGGCAACCCTCATCGTCGTTTACGTGCGCGACGTCTATCCTTTTACGGGCATCGGTCAGAGCAACGCCATCGACAGGCAGAACTTCATCGCCGCCGCACGCGCGCATGGTGCGGCAGCGATGGCGCAAATCAGCGAAGCGGCGAAGTCGGCCGGCGTCGCGGTTGAGACCCTGATCGCCGAAGACACTCAGCCGGCCCGGGGCATCGTGAGTGCGGCGCAGACGAGCGGCGCCGATCTCATCGTGATGAGCTCGCACGGCCGCACCGGCGTCGCCAAGCTGGTATTGGGCAGCGTCGCGACCAAGGTGTTGGCGCTGTCGCCGGTGCCGGTGCTGATCATCAAGGCTGAACCGGGCACGCAAGCGCGCTAGATCACTACTGGGCTTCGCCCGAACATCGGCGAGCGAGGATCTGCGTGCTTACTGGGCAGGAGCAGAGGCGGCTTTGTTGGCACCCATCTTCGCCGCTATCTTAGGATGCTTCGTAGCGAACTCTTTCTTCTGATCGGGCGTCATTGCGTCGTATTTGGCCTTCATCTTGGCCTCGGCAGCGGCCTTTTCTTCGGGCGTCTTTTCCTTCCACTTCTCGACGGCGGCCTTTTTCTCGGCATCGGTCGCAGCGTGGACTGGGGCGAGGGCAACCAGGCCGGTTGCAACCGCAACGATCGCAGCAAGCAGAGTCTTCTTCATATTCAGTGTCCTTTGAAGGGGGATTAGCGGGTGCAGTGCCAAGAAGTTTGCCACGGCTGAGTGCTAAATGCGCGCGCGGCCACGACGGTTGACGTGTACACGTCTCGATTGCGTTTGCTTCCCGTACCGCCGAGCGCCGCTCACGCTCCTTGGCCACCCATGACTTGAATTTGATTCCGATCCACCGACGGTTCGCGGATCCATTCTTCAGTAGAGTGACGGTCTCCCGCTGAGCTCGATGGTTGGCGACTTTCAGGTTCGTGTGACCCTCGTTCTCGCGCCGCCCTTTTTACCAGCGAACCTGGAGCGAACATGGCCCACCTCGACCCCATCCCTCTGCAAGACGTTGTCGAAGACGACATCCGCGAGCGCTTCGCACACTATGGCAAGACGCGTGGCTTCACGCCCAACAGCATCATGACGATGGTGCGTCGACCAAACATCGTGCGCGCCTTCATGGCGCTGAACCAGGCGGTGCTGTACGAGGGGACTGTGCCGGAAGAAACCA
>JBDTSN010000172.1:0-5464 GCA_039931145.1 Burkholderiales bacterium
TGCGATGCGCCCGGAGACGACGACGAGCGTGCCCTTGTTGAGGACAGCGTCGAATCGGCCCTGGCTCGTCGCCGGGTCGAGCGCATAGTGTTCGAGCACGAGCACGCTGTTCGGCCCGGCCGACAGCAGCGAATCGTCGTTCATCGTGATCCCAGCCGAGCCATCGGCGCCGGTGCGCAGCGTGTCGGCGGTCTGCAATCGCATGCCAACCGCGCCAGGTAGTGTCGTGCCGGCACGCTCGATATTCACCGCCCCACGCGCGACCTTGATCTGGCCGATGTCGGCGGCGGCGGCCGCGCTCGTGAGGCACGCAGCGAAGGCGAATGCCGTGCAATTGCGAAGTCTTGTCATGTTGGCTCCCGGGTCGGGTAGGGTGTCGTGCAATGGGCCGCGACGGCTGCCTAGAATACGACGAAGTTTCGGGCGGCGCCATCGCGATACGCCCGACCAGCGCCCCCGATGACGATTGCAAATCAAGCGCCGAATAGCGAACGACGGGAGTTCCCGGCGCGAATTTCGGCTCTGCTCGAGACGGCCGCATTTGCACAGGGATTCTGCGAGCGGCATCGGGTCGCGCAGCCGGTCGCGCTGCGTCTGACGCTCGTGATTGAAGAGTTGTTCACGAACACCGTGAACCATGGCCACGGCGGCGACAACGATGCAACGATCGTGATCGGCTTGTCCGTCGCTGCTGCCCGTGTGAGGCTCTCCTATGCCGACGCTGCGCCGCGTTTCGACCCGCGGCCCTGGCTTCGCACGCCGCCCGAAAGCCTGAGCGCGCCATCCGCTGCGCGCCCGGCAGGCGGCCTCGGTCTGCATCTCGTCGGCACGTTTGCGTCCGGCGTTCGATACGCGTACCGGGGCGGCAACCGGATCACGCTGACGATCCCGATCGAAGACGGCGACGCCTGACGACGGTGCGCGCCTGACGATCCGGAGGCGTCGCGTCGACGCGAGTTGATGCCACTCGACGCTCTTGGCATCGCATCGAGCGGGGGGAGCCGAATTCGGCTAAAAAGGCAGCCCCTGAACCGAGAAGGAGAATCGATCATGCCCACAGGCACTGTCCGGCTCCATCGCGTGTTTCGCGCGCCGCCGGAGCGCGTGTATCGCGCGTTTCTGGACGCCGACGCGATGGCCAAATGGATTGCGCCGCACGGCTTCACGTGCAAGGTACACCAGATGGACGCGAAGGTCGGCGGCGGCTTTCGGATGTCGTTCACGAACTTTTCGACCGGCCAGGGCCATTCGTTCGGCGGCGAGTACCTCGAACTCGTTCCGGCACAGCGGCTGCGCTACACGGACAAGTTCGACGATCCGAATCTGCCCGGCGAGATCATGGTCACGGTGACGTTGAAGCCCGTCTCGTGCGGCACCGAGCTCAACGTCGTGCAGGGAGGTCTGCCCGAGGTGATTCCGCTCGAGATGTGCTACCTCGGTTGGCAGGATTCGCTGGTCCAGCTTGCCGCGCTCGTCGAGCCGGAGATTCCCGGCTGACAGGAACCCGCCACGACGCCCCTGTCCTGGCTGCGCGACAACGGTTGGTCGCGGGTCTGTGCCGGCTGGTGCTTACTTCGTGCCGACCTCGCCGAGCACGCGTTGCAAGGTGGCCGTCATGGCAGGGACTTCGTCGGGCGCGAGGCCACCGTGCGAGCGCAGAAACTCTGCGACCGGTCGCCCGCTCGCCTTGCCGGTCAGCACGCCGTCCTTCATCACGAGCGACTTGCGGGCGAGCGCCGCAGCATCGCCGTGGCAGGCGGCGCAATGCGACTTGAAGAGTGGTGTCGTCGTCGCCTGCGCGAGCAGCATCGCCTTCACCGGCGCGACCAGATCGTCGGCGAGGTAGTGCTGGTGCAGGAAACGTGTCAGATCATCGCGATGGTGGGCGCCGACGAGCCGGCCGTCCTCGACGCGCAGCGTCCGCCGTGCGAAAGCGCCGGAATCGTCGTGGCACGTCTTGCAGCGGTCGTCCCAGTAGGCGTGCAAATCGACCGCGACGGCGGCGCTCGGCATGCACGGCGCAAGGAGCATCGCAAGAACGATAGAAATCCGATTGCGCGAGACGTTCATCCGAGGGAAGTATGCGGGCCATGACGGAGATAGCACTTGCGGCGCATCAATCGTGTGCCACCGGCGCATCGCGCAGCGAGGCACACGGTCGGGCGCGCGCAGCGACAATGGGATTGTGAGCATGTCACGCTACCTTCCGCTGGCCATGTGTGTCGAGCGCGACCCGCATCGAGGCGCCTGATGCGCAGCGCGGACGCTTACTCGCGTTTCGCCAAGGCGGCGGCGCGTTTCTGCGGCCGGCCGCGCATCTTCGTCCTGGCCGTCGCGGTGATCGTCGTCTGGGTCGTCACTGGGCCGATCTTCGGCTTCAGCGACACGTGGCAGCTCGTCATCAACACCGGGACGACGATCGTCACCTTCCTGATGGTCTTTCTGATCCAGAACACGCAGAACCGCGATACCGAGGCCATCCAGGTCAAACTTGACGAGCTGATCCGGGCCACCAAGGGCGCACACAACGCGCTCCTCGACCTCGAGGAGCTCGAGGAAGAAAAGCTCGACGCCTTCCGGAAGAAATACCAGGCCCTGGCCGAATCGGCGCGCCACGAAATCGATGCAGGCACCGAGGACACCGGGACGCCGGAGCCGTGAGCAGCGCGCTCTGCGGGCGATGTGCCGCCGCCCGACCGACAGCTAGAACACCGATTCAGATGCGATGAACCCCGACTCCGCCGAATCCGATCCGCCGGCCCAACGCGGCGCCCCAGTCGATCGCTGGTTTGCCGGGCTCGCCGATCTGTCGCCGGCGTACTTCGGCATGGTCATGGCGACCGGCATCGTCTCACTTGCCGCCCACCTGGCAGGCCTGTCAGCCATCTCGCACGCTCTGTTTCAGCTCAACATCGTCGTCTACGCCGTGCTGTGGGTGCTGGCCGTGTCGCGCATGCTGCGCTTCCCGCGGCGCTTCTTCGGCGACATGATCGATCACCTGCGCGGCCCGGGGTTCTTCACGATGGTCGCCGGCACCGGCGTCCTCGGCAGCCAGTTCGTGTTGCTCGAAGCCGACTTTCACGTCGCGAGCATCCTTTGGGGCGTGGCGATCGTGCTGTGGGTCGTGCTCACCTACACCGTCTTCACCGGCTTTGCAGTCAAGGAGAACAAGCCGACGCTCGACAAGGGCATCAGCGGCGCCTGGCTGCTCGCGGTCGTGTCCACCCAATCGATTGCCGTGCTCAGCGCGCTGCTTGCGGCGCACATCGGCCAGCCCTACAAGCTCGAGATCAACTTCTTCGCGCTCTCGATGTGGCTGTGGGGCGGCATGCTCTACATCTGGATGATGTCGCTCATCTTCTACCGTTACAACTTCTTCGCCCTCTCGCCCGGCGATCTTTCGCCGCCGTACTGGATCAACATGGGCGCGATGGCGATCTCGACGCTCGCCGGCTCGCTGCTTATCCTCAATGTTGAGGACGCGCCGTTTCTGCTCTCGCTGCTGCCCTTCATCAAGGGCTTCACGGTCTTCTATTGGGCGACCGGAAGCTGGTGGATACCGATGCTGTTGCTGCTCGGTTTCTGGCGCCACGTCTACAAGCGTTTCCCGCTCAAATACGACCCGCTCTACTGGGGCGGCGTCTTCCCGCTCGGCATGTATGCAGTCTGCACGCACGAGATGATCGAGGCGATGGGTTTTGACTTCCTCGGCTGGCTGCCGCAAACCTTCGTCTATGTCGCGCTCGTCGCGTGGACAGTGACCTTCGTCGGGCTCGTGCTCAGCCTGTTGCGTCGCTTCGGGCTGATCGCAACGCCCGCCGCGCCGCAATGAAGAGTCGTCCGACAGCAGGGCGTAACGATGCGTCGCCGAGCTATGGCCCGACGCAGACGCGCCAGCCTGTTCGGCAGCGACGTCTGATCTGGTGAAGCTCGTCTGGCTCTTCGGCGTTGCCGCCGCTGCCATGCTCGCGGGCCTGATGTGGATGCTCGCACCGCTCGATCCGGGTGTCCTCACGCTCCAGTTCGCCTTCACGCCGCAGGCGTTCGCAAACGTCATTCATGCCTGGTCGCCCGAACCGTTGGCACTCTATCGCGCACACCTGCCGTTCGACTTCATCCTTCTCGGCTGCTATGGCGCCTTCGGCTATCTGCTCGTGGCGCGATCGACGCTCTTCGTTTCATGGCGACCCGCTGCGCGCACTGCCGTGCGCTGGATCCTGCCTGCGGCCGCCGCTTTCGACGCAGCCGAGAACGTTCTGCATGTGTGGCTGACAGCGGTGCCACGCTTTGGCGTGACGCTTCCGTATTTCGCCGCAGCGCTATGCTCTTTGCTCAAGTGGGCGCTGCTGTGCGGCTTCGCGCTTGCAGTCGTGCGCGCACTCGCGCAGACGCGACGCTGACGCCGCGCGCTCCGTCGTGACGCAAACACAACTCATCATTCGACCGTGAGGTCAGGCGCACGCGCCGACGTCGCGTATCAGGCGCGCAGCCCAGCGAGCGCGGTGATCGCGAGCGCGTAGCCGGCAACCCCGAGGCCGACGATCACGCCGCGCGCCACCGGCGAGATGGTCGAACGGTGGCGAAACGGCTCGCGCGCGTGCACGTTCGAGATGTGCAGTTCGATCACCGGCACGCCGCTGCCCTTGATTGCGTCGTGCAGCGCGATCGAGGTGTGGGTATACGCACCGGCGTTGAAGACGACGCCGGCCAGGGTGCCGGCTGCGTATGCCCGACCTGCCTCGTGAATCCAGTCGATCAGCATGCCCTCGTGATTCGATTGCCGGAAGTCGAGTGAAAAGCCGTGTGTCGCGCAGGCTTCGCGGCACAGCGCTTCCACATCGGCGAGTGTCTGCGCGCCGTAGACGGCAGGCTCGCGCGTGCCGAGCAGGTTCAGGTTCGGGCCGTTCAGGACGAGGGCGGTCTTCATGGTTGGTTCTCGATGCGGAGTCGGCAGTCTCTGAGTCAGTGGGTGCGCGATCAGCGTCTCGCGCGGCTGGTGCGTGAACGGAACAGTTCGGAGATGCCGACCTCACGCGGGCCCGGAACGAGCGTGAAGCGCTCGCCGGCACGCAGCGTGCCGGGTTTGCGCACCGCGAGATAGAAGCCGCACCAACCGTTCCCAACCATCAGCTTGGCAGCCTGGTTGAAGCCCATCACCGCGTCGAGCTTGAAGCACGGGAAACGCGGCTCGCTGATCGCGAGATCGCAGTCCGCAAAGCGCAGCACGTCGCCGATCCAGGCTTGCGATTCGAGCAGGCCCGAGAGCGTCAGGTTCTCGCCCAGGAAGCCGTCCGGCAGCGGCGCTTCCCACGTCGACACGCGCGCCTGGGCGCGCACCGTCTGCCAGAACGGATAGTGCTCGCTCGGGTACGCATAGACCGCCTTCGACAGGCCGCCGTGCACCGAGAGATCGGCCTGCTCGTCGCCTTCGAGGCCGAGCATGCGCACGCCGATGCGGTCCTCG
>JBDTSN010000173.1:0-5449 GCA_039931145.1 Burkholderiales bacterium
CCGGGGCTGATCGAGGCGCTCGTGCGCCAGCAGATCCACAACACCGCGTGGCAGGAAGACATCGGCCGCATGCTGTTCCAGTTGATGGTGCCGCACGAGTTCAAGGACGCGGCGCGCCAGTTGGAGCGCGTCGTTCTCGTCGTCGATGCGGCGACCGCCAACTTGCCATGGGAGCTGATGCTCGCCGGCGCTGCCGGCGCGTCAAACGATGCGCTGCCAATGGCGGTGCGCACGCCCGTCGTGCGCCAGCTCGCATCGACGCGCTTTCGGGCCCAGGTGCGCCAGGCGCTCGATCGCAGCGCGCTCGTCGTCGGCAACCCGTCGGTCGAGGGTTTCGGCAAGGCCTTCCCCGACCCGCGCCAGCCGCCCGGCGGCAACCCTGCCGACAACCCCGACCCGCCGCCGCTGCCCGGCGCCGAGGCCGAGGCAAACGCGGTCGCTGCCGTGCTCGGTGGCTTGAACTACCGCGTGACGCAGGCGATCGGCGCCGATTTTCCAGCGAGCGTCGTCCTCGCGCTGCTCTACCGCCAGCCGTACCGGCTGCTGCACATCTCGGCGCACGGCGTGTTCGATCTCATGCATCGGGACGGCCGGCGCCGGAGTGGTGTCGTGCTTTCGGGCGGCCTCTTGATCACTGCCGCCGAGATCGCGGCGATGGAGACTGTGCCCGAGCTCGTCTACCTGAGCTGCTGTCACCTCGGCCTGGTCGATGCGACGGTGCGCGACGGTAACAAGCTCGCCGCGAGCATCGCAACCGAGCTGATCGAGATCGGCGTGCGCTGCGTCGTCGTCGCCGGCTGGGCGGTGGACGATCAACAGGCGCAGCTCTTCGGCGAGACCTTCTATCGGAGTCTGCTGCAGGAGCGCCAGCCTTTCGGCGATGCGGTGTACGCGGCGCGCAGGGCAGCGTGGAGCAAGCGCCCCGACGACATCACCTGGGGCGCGTTCCAGGCCTATGGCGACCCGGCCTGGCGTGCCGAGCCGCGCGCCGAAGGTGCGGGCAGCGGTGGTGCAAAGGCGCCGTTCGCGTCACCCGAGGAATTGCTCGACGCGCTCGCGAGCTTGCGCGCCGACCTGTCGCGACGCCGCCAGACCGAGCGTGAATCCAAGGCTCAGGCGCAGGGCATTCGCCAGCTCATCGAGCATCGCTGCCCGCCCGGCTGGCTCGCGCTGCCGCCGCTGCAGGCGGCGCTCGGCGCGGCGTGGCGCGACCTCGGGCTTTACGACGAAGCGCGCAAAGCCTACCTGCGCGCGATCCAGTCCGACGATCGCAGCGGCCGAGTGCCGATCCGCGATATCGAGCAGCTTGCCGATGTGGAGAGCCAGCTCGGCGAGGCGAATGGCGACGAGGCGCAGATCCAAACTGCACTTGATCGCCTGCAGCAACTCGACAAGCTCGTGTCGTCGACCGAGGCCCTGTGCGCAAATCCCGCGCGTTGTGCACTGCAGGGCGCGGCACTGAAGCGCCTCGCGAGCGTGCAGGCCCGCCGCGTGCTCGCGCCGGGCGCAAGCGCCACGGCCATCGCAAGTGCCGGCAAGGCGATGCGCGAGACCCTCGCGAAGGCGCTGCAGGCCTTCGGCCGTGCCGAGGGCGCGCCGGGGCAGGCGCAATTCGAGCCCGCGCTCGCGCTGAACCGCCTTGCGCTCGAAGCCCTCACGCCCTGGAACAGCGCTGCCGACCGCGACGCGGCGCTCGCCCTCGACCAGCAATGCGCGAAAGCGGCCGCCGATGCGTTCCGCCGCGCCGGCGGCTTCGCCAACGCGCTGCTGCAACCCGAAGCGCTGCTCGTGGCGGCCAAGCTCGACGGCTCGCTCGCCAAGCCGGGCGACGCGGGCCGCGCCGCATTCGAGCCACTCGCCGCGGCGTATCGCGAGGCCCTGGCCAACATCACCTTCAAGCCCGGCGATCTGGACACCGTGCTGTCGCAGCTGTGCGTAATGTCGCGCCTGCACGATGCGCTGTCGGTCGTCTACTCGGTCGAGACGAATGCGCGCGCGCCGCGCGAAGCCGCCGAACACCGGCGCATCGCGGACCGGCTGCTGCAACTCGCCGACCTGCTGCAGCCGGGCGGCGGCCGGCGCGACGACCGGCCGGGAGACAACGCAGAGGCCTCTGTCGCAGCACACGCATCGCAAAGGAAGGCGGCGCGTAAGGCTTCACCCGCCGCACGCAAGCGTGCACCGGCCAAAGTACGCAAGACGGCGGCCAAGAAGCCGCCCGCGAACCGGGGCCGCTGATGCTCGTCGAAAGCAAACCGTGACTCGACGATGAGGCGTAAGGACGCCCGGATCCGATGCCCACCGCACGCTGAATCCGGGCGGGGATAAACGGCCATCGGCGATCCCTTGCGGCTAAGAAAGAATCGTCTAGAGCGCTTAGTCGGGTGTCGGCATTCTGGCAGTTACCGGCTGTTCGCCGTGCCAGACCGACTGACGGGCCATAGCGACCCAAAGCCGCCACCGAGTCACCTCGATGTGGCGTCGGAAAGCTATCGGTCGCCACCGTCTATCGGGAGGTACTCGCTGGGGGGCCTCAATGTTGCGCTCAACTCCGCCAGCGAACTTGCACGCAGCTACGCGAAAAGCGTCTCGACTTCGTCGCGCTGCGGGTTTTCACGCCGGACGCCATGCTGCGGCTGACGGCTGGGTCGGCGAGCATCCGCCGGTCGCCCCGGGCGGCACGCGCCCGGGCAACGATGGGCAGCGGGCCGGCGGCACCCTAGCACCGCGCCACGCCAGCACGACGCTTTGGCAGACCGGTCGAGTCCGGCTAAGCTGTGCGGAGCGCCAGGTCGAGCCAATGCGCGCCAGGAGTCTCTCGGCATGACCACTACCGTCTTCATCAGCTATTCACGCGCCGACATGGAGGTTGTCGACTGGCTGAAGCGCCTGCGTATGTACTTTGCGCCATTCGGCCAGCGTGGCACGCTCGACACATGGGATGACGGACGCATAGTGCCCGGTACGCTGTGGCAGGCCGAGATTGAACACGCGCTGGAGGCTGCTGGCGCGGCCGTACTGGTAGTTGGCCCGGGCTTTCTTGCATCCCCTTTCGTGCAGAACCACGAACTGCCGCGCTTGCTTGACGCCGCCGCGGGCCGCGGCTTGAAACTGTTCCCGCTCATCGTGGGCTATTGCGCCTGGAAGGCGATCGAGCTAGGTCGTCTACAGTCGTTTAACCCACCGGACCTTCCACTGGAGAGCCTGGTGCCTGCACAAGCGAACAAAGTGATGAACGAGATGGCAATCGCCGTCGACGCCGCCTTGCGCAGTCTCGTGCCGACGACTCCAAAGGCCGCGATTAACACCAGCGGTGCGGCGCCAACACTGTGGCAGGCAATGCGCCGGATGTCGCTGGCGCTCGGCGATTCACGAATGGCCTTCACGGCCCAGGCCCACCGCCGTGACACATTGGTCGCCGCGTTGGAGACGCGACTCGCCTTTCACAACGAACTGGAATACGAAAGGTTCTTTCTGCGTCATCACGCCGAACTCGACGCCGCAGAGCGCTTCGAGTTTGACCAGATACGCGCGATGACTGAGGGTCCAATGCACGAAAGCAACCGCACGATGCTCGGCGTGCTGGAGCAGCACCCCGCGCTGCTTGACGCACTGCCGAGCATGACCGCGCTGCGCCAACACCTCGTGTTCTGGCTCAACAAGTACGAGCGCGTGTTTAAGGCCAACCCGGCGATGTGCCTGCTCTACGTTGGAGTTGAGGACGGCGTGCCGTTCCCGAGCGATATCGACGGCGCAGTAAAGACCTGGCTGCGCGAGAACGCGGCGATAGGCGGATAGGCGGTCTGCAAAGGATGACGGGGATCGGCTGCCAATTTGTGCGGCCTCATATCCGCCGGCGGAAACCTGGTCTTCAACGAAGTTGCGCAACGTGTCTGGCAGTGAGATGTTCATGGTGCCCTTGGCGGCTACTCCTGCGACGCTGCGCCCAAGGGCAGGTATGCCGAGTTCGGTCAAGAAGATTGACATGGGAGTGTGCAGCCCGCGCGCTCGGCGTCCGATGCGGCCGTGTGCCGATCCGCGATATCGAACGACTTGCCGATGTGGAAAGCCAGCTCGGCGAGGCGAATGGCGACGAGGCGCAGATCCGCAGCGTGCGTGCGCGGCTGCCCTTCGCGATGCGTCAAGTCTTTGATGGAGATGGCAGTGCGATGCGGGTATCGAACTTCGCGCGGTGCACGCTGAAGTAGGCCTTCACGTTGCGCACATTCGCGTCCTGTGTGAAGAGCCGCTGCACGAGCGCGTGGTAACTCGGCATGTCCGCTACCTGGATGACGAGCACGAAGTCTGGCCCCGGCGAGACTCGGTAGCACTGGTGAACGCTGGCGTCTGCCGCGACACGCGCCTCGAATTCGGCCAACAACTCGGCACCCTGGCGATCGAGCGTGATCTCGACGATCGCGGTCAGACCGGCGCCCAGCTTCTCCACCGAGAGCAAGGCGACGCGGCGTTCTATCACGCCCGCTGCCATGAGCCGCGCAACCCGACGCAGACATGTCGCAGGCGAGACGTGGGCACGCTCGGCGAGCGCCTGGTTGGACAGGGAAGCATCGTCCTGCAGCAACTCGAGCAGGCGAAGATCCGTGGCATCGAGCGTCATTTGATCGACAGATTGGCTCATGAATTCAAGTTATGTGAAATAGTTTTTCGTTGATCTCCGATGAAGACCGATTCATTCGCAAACTGCCGAATTATGAAAGCATTGTCCAAGTCTTGCTGAATACCATTGCGGCCTGCATCGAGCAACCACGAAAGCAAATCATGTGCGGCATCGTCGGCGCGGTCAGTTCGCGCAACATCGTCCCGATCCTCGTCGAAGGCTTGAAGCGGCTCGAGTACCGCGGCTACGACTCGTGCGGCGTGGCCGTGCATCAGGACGGCGAACTGCGCCGAGCGCGCAGCACGTCGCGCGTCGCCGAGCTCGACGCGAAGGTGCTGAGAGACGGCGTGGAGAGCGGCACCGGCATTGCGCACACGCGCTGGGCGACGCACGGCGTACCGGCAGAGCACAACGCGCACCCGCACTTCTCGCACGGTACGGGGGACGCTGCCGGCGCGCGCGGGCGCATCGCGCTGGTGCACAACGGCATCATCGAGAACCACGACGAACTGCGCGCGGAGCTGCAAGCGCGTGGCTACCGCTTCGAGAGCCAGACCGACACCGAAGTCATCGCGCATCTGGTCGATCACTGCTACGAAGGCGACTTGTTCGAAGCGGTGCAGCAGGCGACGGGCAAGCTGCGTGGCGCCTATGCGATCGCCGTCTTCTGCCGCGACGAACCGCACCGCGTCGTCGGCGCGCGCGAGGGCTCACCGCTGATCATGGGCCTGGCCGCGGACGGCGCGAACTTCATCGCCTCCGACGCGATGGCGCTTGCCGGCGTGACGGACCAGATCGTCTACCTCGAGGACGGCGACGCGGTCGACCTGC
>JBDTSN010000174.1:0-5435 GCA_039931145.1 Burkholderiales bacterium
CGGGTTGCGCTGCGGCCGCCACGGGCGCGAAGCCGCAAACAGCGGCCGTCGCAAGCGAGAGTGCAGCCAACAGCACACGCAGTTGCGCAGCGCAGGGTCGAGCAGGATTGTGAAAACGCATGAACAGGAAACCTCTGAAAACAGAAAAACCGGGCTAAAGGGCGCGGCGCGGGCAAGATGTCGAGAGCTGCGTCGGCGCGGGCGCGAAGCACGCTGCCGGCGGCCCCGCCAAGGAAGACTCTACTTCTTGCGCACCAGCGCCGCGGCAAACTGGCGCAAGGTCGCAGCCGGCACGTCGCCGACCACCGTCACCCACCAGTCACCGTCGCGACGCATCAAGGTCTGGGTGGCGCCGATCGAGGCCTGCCTCTCGCCATCGTGCCGCAACGGATCATAGGGCTCGATGAACAACGAGACGCTCGCCAGGCCATCGGAATAGACGGCCTGCAAGACCTTCGGCGGTGCATCGGTCACGCCGTCCTGCGGTGCGCTCAAGGGCCGCTTGACGCAACCGACCTGCGCGAAGCCGGGGACGCGCTCGCGCATTGTCCAGCCCTCGGTCTCGAGGCTGACCGGCGTCAAGTGCTGATGCACCACGCGATAGCCATCGAGCTTGTTCATCGGTGCAAGCACGGTTTCAGGATGCGCCTTGCCGCCGATCTCGAGCTCCGAAAACGCGGCCGATTCGAGCACCGTGCCGCGTGCGTCGAGCACCTCGGCGCGCAGCAGCAGGCCGCTCGCCTGATCGGCCCACAGCCGGTAGGTG
Source organism: Burkholderiales bacterium (assembly GCA_039931145.1). GTDB lineage: Bacteria > Pseudomonadota > Gammaproteobacteria > Burkholderiales > Burkholderiaceae_C > CAIKUF01. The sequence goes on from JBDTSN010000174.1 coordinate 767, forward strand.
TAGCGGCGATCGTCCTTCGGGCTGATAAGCAAGACGTTGGCCTCGCGACCGGCGACGCGCTGCACGCCTTGCGCACGGACGTCGTAGTACTCGGCAATATGGTCGCCGCCCGACAGCAGCAGCGCCGGGAATCGCGCCTGCATGTCGCGCTGCTCGATCAGCGCAACGCGGCTTTGCGGCCACAGCGTAAGGACGACCTGGTTGTGCCGGAACACATTGCGCACCTGTCCGTCGAGCGCCTCGACGCGCTCGTACTGATCGGCGCCGAGGCAGTAGTGCGCAATTCGCGCACTCGACATCGCACCACCGGCACTGACGACGAAGGTGCCCTGGAAGTTGCGGCTGCCGGCGGCATTGTGGATGCGCGTCAGCCAGGCGCGAACTTCCCGAGCATTTGCCGGCTCGTCCGCTGCAGTGCCCGCCAGCGCGACGAAGTGGCTTGTCGCGCAGACGAGCGCGAGCATCAACCGGCCAAGCGCGACACGCATCAGCGATCCGGCGTCCGTGACGTCGCCGCGCGCAGAAAGCCCGATGGCGCGCCGAGGGCAGAACTACCGCCGAACTCCATGTGTGCGGCGAGATAGCGGTCGAGCCTCGCGTCGCGCACGAACTGGCGATCGGCAACGAGCGCTTGCGGCGGCACCAGAGCCTCGCCGGCGGCGATCGGGCCTGCCGCCCGCGCTGGCGCCGCCGTTGCCATGACAGTGCGGCTCGGGGCTGTCGCACTGGCCATCACCGCGCCCTCACCGCCGGTTGCCGGGAGCGTGCCGCGCGTCACGACGAGCACGCTCGCAACCGCCACAAACCCCGCCGCGACGGCGGCTGGCGCAAGCCACGTCCAGCGCACCGACGCCCTTCGGGCAGGCGGCAAGGGCATAGACAGCGGCTGCGGTGCGAGCACCGCTGGCTCGGCCGCAAGGCGCTCACGCAGGCGACGCAGGAAGCGTTCGTCGTGCCCGGCGTCCGATGCCAGCGCGTCCGAGCGCAACACATCGCCGATCAGATGGAAGGTATGCCAAGTCGCCCGCGATTGACCATCGTCGCGCCAATGTGCGCACGCCACGCCTACCGCTTCGGCATCAAGTTCGCCGTCCGCGAGCGCTGAAAGTCTTTGCGAGATATCCGCTTTGTCGTCTTCTTCTTGCATGCTTCACTTCCCACCGCGTTGCCGCGAAATGCTGCCGTCTAACGCCTCAATCACCACCGCTCGCCGGGCCGCGTGTCCAGCAATGGCCGCAAGCGCAAGGCGATTGCCTCGCGGGCGCGGAAGATGCGGGAGCGGACGGTGCCGATCGGGCAGTTCATGACTTCCGCAATGTCCTCGTAACTCAAGCCTTCAATCTCACGCAGCGTGATGGCCTGCCGCAGATCCTCGGATAGCGCCTCGATTGCAGCATTCACCGCTTCCGCAATCTGCTTGCTCGCCATCAGCGACTCCGGCGTCTCGCCGTCACTTAGTTCGTTCTCGACGCGTGAAGTTTCGTCATCCTCGTCGCGCGACGCCAAAGCTGCCTGAGTGACCAGCGGATCGCGCTTGAGTTCCATCAGCGCCTTCTTCGCCGTGTTCACCGCGATCCGGTACAGCCAGGTGTAGAACGCGCTGTCGCCGCGGAAATTGGGCAGCGCCCGGTAGGCGCGGATGAAGGTCTCCTGGGCGATGTCGGGCACCAGGTCGACGTCGCGCACCATGCGCCCGATCAGGCGCTCGATGCGACGCTGGTACTTGACCACCAGCATCTCGAAGGCGCGCTGGTCGCCGCGCTTGACGCGCTCGACGAGCGGCGCATCGACATCGACGTTGATGCGTTCGGGCTTGTCAGACATCGACGGCGGCGCCTTCGGCCGGCTGCTTCTGTCGTGGCGCGTAGATGGCGCAGCGCAGTGTGTGCCATTGCGGCTCGAGGCCGTGGCGCTGAACCGCGATCCAGCGCGCGCCGCGGCCGGTGGCGTCGGGAATGAAGCGCAACAGCATCCAGGCGCCGAGATCGAGCGCGACGAGCAAGTCTCCCGTCAGTGCCGGCGCGGGCGCGTCGCGTAGAAAGACAAGCTGCCACTGCCCCGCACTGCGAAGCAGCCTGAACGGGCGCGCCCGAAACGACGGTAGCGCTGCCGCGGTGGCACCGAGCATCCCAAGCGCCGCCAACGCGCTGACCCACACCGGCGTGGGCGCCGGATGCGCCCACCACCAGATTGCGAGCGTCGCCCAGACGGTCGCCGCCAACGCAAGCGTCCCGGCTCGCCAGATGCCGAAGCGCACTACGTCGATTTCAAGCGGCGGCGCGGCGCGCATATCGGCAGACCCCTCGCGATCCGGGCTGCGCCACAACCGGCGCGGTCAGAGGTTGTGAATGAATCCGGCGCGTCCGAGCAGACTGTCGCGGCGCGTCGAATCAAGGCGCAAAGCGCAGTCGTGCCCCGAGGCACGGCGAGCATTTGCAACGCGGAGTGGGCGCGTTGCGGCGGGATGAGCGGGCGTGCAGGATTTGTTCACAACCTCTCAGGCACGTCGAAAAACGAGCGTGCCGTTGGTGCCGCCAAAGCCGAAGTTGTTCTTCACGGCGATGTCGATCTTCATCTCGCGCGCGGTGTTCGCGCAGTAATCCAGGTCGCACTCGGGATCCTGGTGAAAGATGTTGATCGTCGGCGGCGAGACTTGGTGGTGCAGCGCGAGCGCGGTAAACACCGATTCGATACCGCCGGCACCGCCGAGCAGGTGCCCCGTCATCGACTTCGTCGAGTTGACGACCAGCTTCTTCGCGTGATCGCCGAATGCGAGCTTGATCGCGTTCGTCTCGTTCAAGTCGCCAATCGGCGTCGAGGTGCCGTGCGCGTTGAGATATTGCACCGCATCGGCGTTGATGCCGGCACTGCGCAACGCGGCGCGCATCGCGCGCTTCGGGCCGTCCACGTTCGGCGCCGTCACGTGGTAAGCGTCGGCACCCATGCCAAAGCCGATCAGTTCGCAGTAGATCTTCGCGCCGCGACGGCGCGCGTGTTCGTATTCCTCGAGCACCATCGCGCCGGCGCCTTCGCCAAGCACGAAGCCATCGCGGTCCTTGTCCCAGGGGCGCGACGCGGTCTGCGGGTCGTCATTGCGCTGCGAGAGTGCACGCGCCGCGGCAAAGCCGCCGACGCCGAGCGGCGAGACGGTTGCTTCGGCGCCGCCGGCAACCATCGCGTCGACATCGCCATCCTCGATCAGCCGGCCGGCGATGCCGATCGAATGCAGCCCGGTGGTACACGCGGTCGCGATCGCCAGGTTTGGGCCCTGGAAGCCGAACCGGATCGAAAGGTGGCCGGCGATCATGTTCACGATCGATGCCGGCACGAAGAACGGCGAGACGCGGCGTGGCCCGCGTGCGACGAGCTCGGCGTGTGTGTGCTCGATCAACGGCAGGCCGCCGATCCCGGAGCCGACGAGGCAGCCGATGCGCTCGGCCTGTTCCTCGTTCAGCGCGTCGCCGGTCGGCAGGCCCGAATCATTGACCGCCTGAATCGAAGCTGCGAGCCCGTAATGGATGAAGGTATCCATGTGCCGGGCGTCCTTCGCGGAGATGTAGTCCTCCAGCGGGAAACCCTTGACCTCGCCCGCGAAGCGGCAGGCGAAATCCGAAGCATCGAACTTCGTGATCTCGGCAATACCGGAGCGCCCGGCGAGCAGATTGGCCCAGCTCTCGGCGACCGTGTTGCCCACCGGGCAGACAATGCCCAGGCCGGTGACAACGACGCGACGTCGGGTCATGCGCGAGTGCTCTCGACGCCGGCGCCGTCAGGCCTTCTGATGACCGACTGCGTAGTCGATCGCGAGCTGCACGGTCGTGATCTTCTCCGCCTCCTCGTCGGGAATCTCGATCCCGAACTCGTCTTCGAGCGCCATCACGAGCTCGACCGTATCGAGCGAATCGGCGCCCAGGTCGGCGACGAAGGCCTTTTCATTCGACACGTCGGATTCGGGGACGCCGAGTTGCTCGGCGATGATCTTCTTGACGCGTGCTTCGATATCGCTCATGTCTCCTCCAGGAGTGTTGCCTTGAATAGCCCGAGATTCTAAGGCTTGGCCCGCGGCGCTCCGCGCCACCGGCAGCCCGCCTCAATTCATGTACATGCCGCCGTTCACATGCAGTTCGGTGCCGGTGATGTAGCCGGCGCGCGGCGACACAAGGAACTCGACCGCGGCGGCGATCTCGTCTGCGCTGCCGAGCCGCCCGAGCGGGATCCTTGCCAGCAGCGCCGCCTTCTGCGCTTCGGGCAGCACCTCGGTCATGTCGGTCTCGATGAAGCCCGGCGCAACGCAGTTGACGGTGATGTTGCGGCTGCCGAGCTCGCGCGCAAGCGCGCGCGTCATGCCCGCGACCCCCGCCTTGGCGGCGGCGTAGTTGGCCTGGCCGGCGTTGCCGCTCGCGCCGACGACCGAAGTGATGTTGACGATGCGCCCGTAGCGCTGCTTCATCATCGGCTTGATCGCCGCCCGGCTGGTGCGAAAGACCGCCTTCAGATTGGTGTCGAGCACCGCGTCCCAGGCGTCGTCTTTCATCCGCATCGCGAGCGTGTCGCGGGTGATGCCGGCGTTGTTGACGAGTACATGCAGACCGCCTTCGGTGGCGACGATCGCCTCGATGGCGGCATCCACTCCGGCGGCGTCGTTCACGTCGAGGCAGATGCCGCGGCA
>JBDTSN010000175.1:0-5433 GCA_039931145.1 Burkholderiales bacterium
GGTCGGCGCGGCAGAGCAGGGCGTCCGGCATGATGCCGATCTCGCGCAGCTTCTGGACGCTGTGCTGCGTCGGCTTGGTCTTCAGCTCGCCGGCCGCCGGGATCCAGGGCACCAGCGTCAGGTGCAGGAAGGCGCAACTGCCCGGGCCCATCTTCAGGCTCATCTGGCGCACCGCCTCGAGGAAGGGGAGCGATTCGATGTCACCCACCGTGCCGCCGATCTCGACGATCGCGACGTCGTGTTCCTCGCCGGCGCCGCGTCTGATGAACTCCTGGATCTCGTTGGTGACGTGCGGGATCACCTGCACCGTCTTGCCGAGGTAGTCGCCGCGGCGTTCCTTCTCGAGCACGCTCTTGTAGATCTGGCCGGCGGTGAAATTGTTGCTGCGCTTCATCCGCGTCGTGATGAAGCGCTCGTAGTGGCCGAGGTCGAGGTCCGTCTCGGCGCCGTCGTCGGTGACGAACACCTCGCCGTGCTGGAACGGCGACATCGTTCCCGGATCGACGTTGATGTAGGGGTCGAGCTTGAGGAGGGTGACCTTCAGGCCGCGCGATTCGAGGATGGCGGCCAACGACGCCGCCGCGATGCCCTTGCCCAGCGAGGACACCACACCGCCGGTGACAAAGACGAATTTGGTCATTGCATGCGGCAGTCTCTTTCGAAATGCCGTGGTGGTAAAGCGCGATTATAGGAGCGGGGCGGAGGGTGCGATCTGTGCCCGGCGGCGTCGCCAGGTCGCTTTGGGATACCGCTTCGTGCCCGCTGCGCGTGGGCCGCAATCAGCGGGTGGCCGACTGCGTTCATGTCCCCCGGCCCGGGCGCTGCCCGTGCCTCCTCCTTTAATTCACTCCGTCAGCCACCCACTGCTCGCGGCGTGACGCACCGCGTGGTTTGTCAGCGTGCACGCCACCGATTGATCGGGTCGGTGGGGCGTACTGCGCAGTGAAGTAAAGGGGGAGCCTGTGGCCGAAGACCACAGGCGGAGGACATGAACGGAGCAGTGCGCCCGGCGGCCCGAGCGCGCATACCTCGGTGTCGTTTGCGAATCCGGCACGCGACCGCGTCGATACAATTCGCCCCCTTTTGCCGATCTCTCGCCGCATGTCCGATCGCCTTGCCGTTCTGCCGCAATACGTCCTGCCGAAGCAGGCGTTGACTGCGTTCGCGGGCAGGGTGGCGAACGCGCGGCGTGGCGTGAAGACGACGCGCCTGATCGCCTGGTTCGTGCGCAGGTACGGCGTCGACATGAGCGAGGCGTCCGTCAGCGACATCGCGCACTACGCAAGCTTCAACGACTTCTTCACCCGTGCGCTCAAGCCCGGAGTGCGCCCGTTGGCGGATGCCGATTTCGTCTGTCCGGTGGACGGCGCGATCAGCCAGTTCGGTGCGATCGAGTATGACCAGATCTTCCAGGCCAAGGGGCACCACTACTCGACGACTGCACTCGTTGGCGGCGACGCGGCGCTTGCCGCGCCGTTCGAGAACGGACATTTCGCGACGCTCTATCTGAGCCCGAAGGACTATCACCGCATCCACATGCCGTGCAACGGACGCCTCGTTTGCATGATCCATGTGCCGGGTGCGCTGTTCTCGGTCAACCCGGTGACCGCGCGCGGCGTGCCGGGGCTTTTCGCGCGGAACGAGCGTGTCGTCTGCGCTTTCGAAGGTGCCCGCGGGCCGTTCGTCCTCGTCCTCGTCGGCGCGACGATCGTCGGCAGCATGGCGACCGTCTGGCATGGCGTCGTCAACCCGCCGCGCGTGGCGCATACACGCGAATGGCGCTATGACGATCAGGACGTTCGATTGAAGCAGGGCGACGAAATGGGGCGCTTCCTGCTCGGCTCGACGGTCGTCGTGTTGCTGCCGCCTTTGGGTTTGAGTCCGGGATTGAAGTTCAACCCGGCCTGGGCGCCGGGCGGTGCGATCCGCCTCGGTGAAGCCATGGCCCGCGTTTGACGAACCGGCGCGCCGTCAGGCCGCGGCGACCTGATATTCGGACAGGCGCTTCGTGTCGAGGATGCGGATGTCGCGGCGGTCGATCTCGATCAGGCCGTGCGCCTCGAGCTCGTGCAGCACGCGCGAAAAATACTCCGGCGTCAGCGACAGGCGCGAAGCGATCGTCGCCTTGCTGACCGGCAGCGAGACGGTTCGCATCTCGCCCGCTTCGCAGTCCTCGAGCGCCTGATCGCGCATCAGAAAGCCGATCACCCGCTGCAAGCCGGAGTGCAGCGAATACGCTTCGACGTCGTGCACCAGGCCATGCATGCGGCGCGCCATGCCGGCGATCATGCGCAGTGCGAAGCGGTGATCGCGCTCGATCTCGGCGAGCACTGCCTGCTTGGAGACGGTCAGCAGCAGCGTGTCGGTGAGCGACTGCGCGTTCAGGATGTAGGGCCGGTCGGTAAACATGATCGCCTCGGCAAAGCTCTGGCCGGCAGCGATCAACTCGACAACCTTCTCCTGCCCCGAAGGCGACAACAGGAACAGCTTCACCTGGCCGGTGACGACGACGTGGAACTCGTTGCATGGGTCGCCGACGCGATACAGCATTTCCCCGCGCGACTGGCGGCGCAGCGTGCATCCTGCTGCGACCTGCATCAACTCCTCGGGGCTGAGGTCGTTGAAGAGGGGCAGGACCGAGAGAAATCTTGGCACATCGAACGGGCGCGCCGTCATCGTTCATCTCCGGTGTAAATCGAAACGCAAAATTGTAGTGAGCGTGACCGGCGTCAGTATCGAGTGGCCCCAGGTGGCGCACGTGATAACTCGAACAGCGTCGCCATCAAGAGCGCGGCGGCAAGGTTGTGCGGGAGCGCAACAGCGAGCGTTGGGCCGGTGTTCACCATCACGAAGCCGAGTCCGACCGTGCACGCGAGCAGGGCGAGCAGCAACGCACCCGCCAGCCGGCGCTGCGCAAGCCAGGCGACGAGCGCGAGTGGCGCGATCACAGCCAGCACAGCCAGCCCGGAGATACGATGCAGCGCCTGTGCCAGCGCGCCTGACGCATTGACCGGTGGCGTGCCCGTGAGCACCGGTTCGCGCCAAGGGTCGAGCGCGCTCCAAGGCACGCCGCGCGCGGCTGCGAGGCAGTCGGCAAAGCCGCTGCAGCTCGTCGCCGCGAACGACGCGCTGACGAGCCCGCCGAGCGCGACCTGGGCCGCGAGCAGCAGCACACCGAACCCTGCCCAAATGCGCCCGTGCCGCGCAAGTGTTGCCCCGCTGTCGCGCGCCAGGCGCCAGCACAGCGCGAGCATCGCGAATCCGCCGAGCAGATTGCCGATCGCGACCGCCGGCACGCGCGCGTCGCTCGACCAGCGGCCGAGCACGGCCAGCCCGAGCGCGAGGGCGAGCAGGACGAGCGCGACACGGCCATCGGCCCAGCGCACCGGGCGCGCGGTGAAGCACACGACGAGCATGGTGACGATGAGCAGCAACGCGCTGCTCGCGATGATGCGATGTGCGAAGCGCGCGACGGCGGTTCCGTCGCTTTCGCCGGCGGTAGCCGCATGGCCCTGCTGCGCTTGGCGCAGGCGCTCGCCATAGCACTGCGGCCAGTCGGCGCACGACAGCCCCGCGCGCGAGAGGCGGATGTAGGCGCTCAAGCTCGTGATCACGAGCACGAGCACGGTGCACAACAGCGCAATGCGGCGCAACAGTTTGTGGCTTCGATCGGGTGAATTCATGTCGGTACGAGTCGAGGGTCGGTCGATTTTCCGGTGTGAGTCCGGCGCAACGCATAGCGTAGTGGTCATCCCTTAGTGGCAACTGAGCGACGGACGGTAACCTTCCGCGTTCTTGTGCTGGGTCAAATCAAGTTGATGCCTCGGCCAGCAGAATGCCGGCGGATCGCGTCACGTGCCAGATCACGAACGAAGGAGAAAACTCATGAGCTCGAACGACAACGACAACGAACCCGTGCCCTGGTTGCAGCAACTGCTCGACAACCCGTTTCTGCTGCTGTTCATCGGCGTCATGGTGCCAATGATCATCTACATCGCGTGGGGCCTGATCGATATCTTCACCATCCCGATGGCGAAATGATCGTGCGCAACGCCGACAACTCCGTTTTAAACAGAAGGACACCGACATGAGCGCAATGCTGCCCCCGGCGGAACGACTGTGGTGGAAGCACCCGCTTGACCGGGTCGAAGGCACCTGGATCGCGATCGCGTTCGCCTGGTGCATGGTGATGTTTGCGATGATGGTCGGTTGGCACATCTACGGCAAACAGAATCTCTCGACCGAGACCTACCGCACCACACCGGACGCCTTCGTCGCAAAGGCACAGGCGGTGGTCGACAAGTACACGGTGCGCACCGAGACCGAGGAGAAGATTCCGGTCGTCGCGCCGCCCCCGGGTGGCGACGTCTATCTGGTCGGGCGGCTGTGGGCCTGGTGGCCGATCATCGAGCTCGAGAAGGGCAAGACCTACCGGCTGCACCTGTCGTCGCTCGACTACAACCACGGCTTCTCGCTGCAGCCGACCAACATCAACATTCAGGTCGTTCCGGGCTTCGAGCACATCATCAACGTTACGCCGAACCAGTCGGGGCAGTTCTCGATCGTCTGCAACGAGTTCTGCGGCATCAACCATCACACGATGGTTGGTCGCTTGTACGTGAAATAAGGGAGGAGCACAAATGTCCAGCGCCATCACGTACCGAACCTGCCCCAGGTCGGGCCTGCAGTTCGAAGGTCATGCTGAAAAGCTGATCTTCGCCAACGCCTTCGTCGCCGTCGTTTGCCTGCTTGTGGGTGGCATTCTTGCTATCGGCGTCGTGCTGACGCGCTGGCCGGCCATTCACTGGCTCGAAGCGGACACCTTCTATCAGGTGCTCACCGCGCACGGCATCAACATGCTGATCTTCTGGATCATTTTCTTCGAGATCGCGGTGTTGTACTTCTGTTCGTCGGTGCTGCTGCGCTGCCGGATCGCGACGCCGAAGGTGGCCTGGGTCGCCTTCGCGTTGATGGTGATCGGCGCCATCATGAACAACGTCGCCGTCTACGGGGGCAGCTCGAGCGTGATGATGACGAGCTACGTGCCGATGATGGCCGAGCCGAACTTCTATCTCGGCCTGATCCTGTTCGCCGTCGGTGCGCTGATCGCATGCTTCGTCTTCTTCGGCACGCTCGTCGTCGCCAAGCGCGACAAGACCTACGATGGTTCGGTGCCGCTCGTCACCTTCGGCGCCACGACGGCAGGGATCATCGCGGTGTTCACAATCGTGTCGGGTGCGATGATCCTGATCCCGACCTGGCTGATGTCGATCGGCCTCGTCAAGGAAGTCGATCCGCTCGCCTACCGCGTGATCTGGTGGGCCTTCGGCCACTCGTCGCAGCAGATCAACGTCGCGGCGCACATCTCGATCTGGTATCTGGTCGCGGCAATTGCGTTCGGTGCGAAACCGATGTCCGAGCGCGTCAGCCGTG
>JBDTSN010000176.1:0-5429 GCA_039931145.1 Burkholderiales bacterium
CGGCGTAGCCGACGACTTCGAGCGCCACCATCTCCTCCAGCGTCGCGATCAGGTTCTCGCGAATAACGGGGCTGTCTTCGACAATGAAGGTGCGTAGCTTGGGCATCAGGAAAGGGTACCGCAGGCCGCGCGCGCAGAAAGCCGCATCACTTAGCCCGAGCCCCGAGCATGCCCGCGGCGGCCGTCACGCGCAAGCGGCACGGTGGCCATTTTCGTGTAGGCGGTTTCCTACGTGAGGGCGACTTCGGCGGACTGGAGTACCTCGAGCCGGGGCTTTGAGATGCTGGAGCCGCAACGCCCGCACCCGGTGGACAGCTGGCCGCTAAATATCGCGCACCCCGAGGTCGTCATGGCCACCAAGCGCCGCGCGATCGGCACACGCTGCAGCACCAATTTGGTCTGCGCAGGATCGCTTCGACCGTGCGAACCGTCGCCTGAAGTGTTCTGCCGGTCACCGCTGAGCGGTGTCCGTGTCGCCATCCGAGTGCTTCAGCACGCCGAAGACTCACATTGGTTCGCGCTTTGTGCAGCGCTTCGCGTTCGATCTTTCGAGCCGCGCTGGCGTAACACGGCATTGAATTCAGCGCCGTAGATCAGTGTCACTGCGCTCGCGTACAAGAACACGAGTGTCGCCACAGTGCCCGCAAAGCTGCCATAGACCAATGCCAGCTTGCCGGCGCTGCGCAGTGCGTGAGACAGGAAGGCGGCGGCCACGAGCCACAGCAGCGCACCGACGAGGGCGCCGGGCACAACCGTCCGCAAGCGCTGACGGATGTCGGTCAAGTAGCCGTACATCGAGGCGTAGAGCACCGCGAGAGCGATGTACGCCAAAGCGTAGCGCGCCGCGGCCACGACCCAACGCATGTCGCCGCCCGAAACGCCTGCATCGTCGACGAGTTGCCAGACTAAAGGCAAGATGACGACCGAACTGAAGGCGAGCAGAACGAGCACCGCGCTGATCAAGGTAAACAGCGTCACCTTGAGGCGGGCGCGCCAGAACGAAGGCAGTTTTTCCACGCCATAGGCCCGGTTCAGCGCGGTGCGCACGGACTGCAAGCCCGAGGATGCAGTCCACACCGTTGCCACACTGCCAATCGCGACAAGCGCCCGATTTGGTTCTGTCATTAACTGGTCTATGACCGGCTTCGCGGCTTGCGCAACCAGGTCGGGTGCGTACTCGAGCAGGCGGCGGGCTAGTCCGGCCGCGGTACCGGGCTTGCCGAAAAAGGCCGAGGTCGCGCCCAGCAGCAGGAATCCGGGAAAGATCGAGAGAACGAGCGAGAAGGCGACGCTGCCTGCCTGATTGGCGCTCTGGTGACGAATGTAGTTTTGCACTGCGACAAACGACACACCAATCCAGGGCAGGGCGATGAGCCATCGACGCAGATCGTGTCCTCGCGCGCGCAGCGATTTCATCTCACCGCTCCCCGACTCGCTTACAAACCGCAATCGGAGCGCTGATCGAAGCGTGGCCGCCTACGTCGGTCACGCTCAGACGCGGCACCCTGCCGCGCGCACAGTGCCTGTTCGCAGTCGTCGGCAAGAGCTGATCATGAAAAGGTCTGAGATCGGTTCGAGTGAGCCGTTTCAAAGGCGATTCAATTCCCTGTTTCACCCCCGATGGCACTCGCGTCTCCCTGCGACGAGCAAGGGCACGTCGATCTCGACGATTTGCCCCCGCGCGCGCAAGACAACGTCTTGTTTACGGGCTGTACGGCGTGCGATAAAACTGGTGGACCTGGTTTCCCCAGTTGGGGTCTGCCATCGAGGGCCACTTGTCCTTGTTGAAGCCGGGTGCTTCCTTGAGCATCGATTCCGACGCGTCGAGTGTGAAGCGCTCGTTCACGGTGTCTAGTTTCAGCGCACCCCAGGGCACGGCGAAAAGCTTGTCACCCATGCCGAGGATGCCGCCGAATGACATCACGGCGTAGGCAATCTTTCCGGTCGCCATATGGATCATGAACTCCTTGATGTCGCCGAGCTTTTCATCCTGAAGGTTGTAGACATCGTTGCTAAGCAAAGTGTCTGCGCCCATCAATGATGGGCCGGGCCCGCCGTTGCCGTCGCTTGCGTACATGCCGTATTTGTCGCGTGTCAGATAGGTGTTGTCCATGATTCCTCCTTGAGGTTTGCCTAAATACTTGCCGTAGCGTCGTTGCTGCGGCCCGTGGGGCCCGAGTCGGGCCTTCGAATGGACTGTAGGCAACGCGCCGACGCGGGCCGATCAGACGACTCCGACGTCCAACGTAGGACAAGCGCGCGAAGCCGTGGCAACGAGCCGAGCACGGAGGCTGCAAGGGAGAACACGATGGGTCCTCTACGTTCCTGCTCGTCAGCGTGGTGCTACTGCTTGTCGGCGCGGCACCCGCTTGGCCCTACCGCGGCGAGTGGGGCTCCGGCCCCAGCGGCGGGCTCGCTTTGGATCTGATCGTCCTGCAGGTGCTGCTGTTGATGCGGCAGATCTGAAGGTCCGTTGTCGCCGTACCTGCTGACGGACCGGCGTCGACGCTCGCGCGCTCACCGATGATGAAGTAGTGAGCGACTGCCGGCACGAGCGGTGCGACGTAGTAGATGGCCCGGTAAGCCAATAGCGCCGCGAGAATGTCACTTGCGCCCGCGCGCTGCGCCATCAGTGCGAGGAAGACTGCTTCGAGTACACCGAGCCCGGCCGGCACGTGCGTGATGACACCTGCGGCCGCGGCTGCCAGCATGCCGGTCAGTACATCTGCATAGTCGATCTCGCGATGCAGCAGGGTATGAACGATGGCTGCAATCAACAACCAGTTCACGGACGACACAACCAGTTGCAGCACGGCCAGCGGCCCGCTCGGCAGCCTGAGGTTGCTGCCACCGAGGCGCCAGTTCCTCCGCTGCAGCGTGAAGCAGGCTGCGATATAGGCGGCCACAGGGAGCAACAGCGCGATGCCCAGCGCGCGCATCTCGTCGTCACCCAGGAGCCAGGTGGGGGGTAGCGCGAGCGGACGCAAACTCAGCACCAGCCCAGCCAACGCGGCGTAGCCGAGCCAATTCGTGACGACGCTGATCCCGAGCACCTGCGTGATGACGCCGGGGCCGAGCCCGAGGCGCGAATACAAGCGGTAGCGCAATGCGACGCCGCCCACGAGCGATCCGAAGTTCAAGTTGAACGCATACGAGACGAACGCGACGCCCGCCACCTTGCGCACGCTCAAGGCATGACCGGTGAGCTTGCGCCCGATCAGGTCGTAACTGATGTAGATGCAGTAGCTCGCCACAGTGAGCGCACCGGCAACGGCAATCGTCGACCCGCGGTACGCCTGCAGCGACGCGAGTACTGCCGACCAGTCAACCTTGCGCGCCTGCTCGACGATGAGCGCGAGGACGATCGACACGAACGCGATCGTCAATCCCCGGCGCCAAGCCGGCGATTGCCACCGAAATAAACAATCAGGTCGCATGAATACGCGCGGCGTCTTCGGCAGGTTCACCCGGCGAAGCGTGGGGCGTCGATTCGGTGACGCCGTGCGCTGCGCTTCGTGCGGGCGTCGCGTCGCGCGTCTCGCTATCCGGCTCTTCGGTCAGAACCACGAGTTGCGGCGAGTGCTCGGGCAGGCGGCGCGCCCATTGCGGGAAGCGCAGAAGAAACTGGAACAGCATGTAGCTGCGCAGCCGGTGCCACCAATCCCATTTCGGCTTCGGTGGCGTGACGGCGAGCTTGCATTCGTCGGCGATCAAGCGCTCGAGGTTCTTGCTCAGTTCAGAAGCGAACGTGGCGTCGCGCAAGATGAGGTTGGCTTCGAGGTTCAGGGCGACACTGAGTGGATCGAGGTTGCTCGATCCGACAGTCGCCCAGTCGTCGTCGATGACGGCGACCTTTCCATGTAGTGGACGGCGGCAGTATTCATGCACCTTGACGCCATCGCGTTGCAGGTGGCCATAGAGCAGCATGGCCGCGGTGCGCACGATCGGCATGTCGGGCTCACCTTGCAAGATGAGCTGAACATCAACGCCTCGCTTCGCCGCGCGACTCATCTGACGCAGCAGTCGATAGCCGGGGAAGAAGTACGCGTTGGCGATCAGCACGCGCTTCTTGGCGCGGCGGATGGCACGCCGATAGTGGCGCTCGATGTCGTTGTGATGGCGGCGGTTGTCGCGCGTCACGAACAGTGCACTTGGCGCAGTCGCGGATGGCGTCGTTGCCGGGGCGCCCTCTGGCGCGCTGGACGGGCTCGCGCCGTGGCCAGTGCGGCGTTGCTCGATCGCCGCAGCGGTGAAGCGGCGAATCTCGTGCACGATATCGCCCTCCACGGCGACCGCATAGTCCTGCTTCGCCATCGCGCCGAAGTCGCCCAGGTGGTCGGCGGAGAAATTGATACCGCCGACGAACGCGTGTTTCTGGTCCACGACGACCACCTTGCGGTGCATGCGGCGCCAGATGTTGAAGCGCTGCCCGAACAATCGCCAGCCTGGATCGAAAGTGCGCACGCGCGCACCGGCAGCCGTCAGGCTCCCGATGAATGACGGCGTCAGATCGGCCGAGCCGAAGCCGTCGACGAGCAGATCGACGCTCACGCCACGCTGTGCCGCGGCCAGAAGGACTTCATGCAGTTCGTTGCCAACCTTGTCCTCGAACAGGATGAAGGTTTCGATGATGACTTCGCTGCGTGCGGCGCGTATCGCATCGAACACGGCGGGAAAATATTGCTCGCCGTTTTCGAGCAGGCGCACCCGATGGCCGAATGTCCAGCGCGATTTCACAGGATCACCTCCGCGGCAAGGGGTACATGGTCCGACAGACGGGACCACGGGTGTGCGGGAAGCAGCAACGGCGTTGCACGCGCCGCGTTGCGCACGTAGATGCGGTCGAGCCGAAGCAGAGGCCAGCGCGCCGGGAAGCTGCGCGCGCTGCGGCCGCGCGCTTGAGCGAAGACGTCGTGCAGACCTTCGCAGCGCGCCAGCACACGATGCGCGCGGTTGCGCCAGTCATTGAAATCGCCGGCGACGACGAGCGCTGCAGCAGCCGGAACCTGCTTCTCGATCACGTCGCGCAGCAACTGGAGTTGAGCGTGACGATGAGCTTCACGCAAACCGAGGTGGACGCAGATCACGTGCAAAAGCTGCCCGCTGCCCGGCAGCTGCAGCACGCAGTGCAGCAACCCGCGGGCTTCCTGCCCATCGACCGAAACGTCGTGGTTGCGGTGCGACTCGATCGGGAACTTCGACAGCACCGCGTTGCCGTGATCGCCATCCGGGTACACGGCATTGCGCCCATACGCGTACTGCGGCCAGAGCTCGTCGGCCAGATATTCGTAGTGCGGCGCCGCAGGCCAACCACGCACGCGCGACGCGCGCGCGGCATGTGCCCCTTGCACCTCTTGCAGGAAGACGACGTCGGCGCCGACCCGGCGCACCGCCTCACGGAGTTCGTGCAAGACGAAGCGTCGGTTGAA
>JBDTSN010000177.1:0-5411 GCA_039931145.1 Burkholderiales bacterium
CGACGAAGCGATCATCAACTACATCCGCCGCAACTACGGCATGCTGATCGGCGAGCCGACCGCAGAGTCGATCAAGAAGAACATCGGCAGCGCCTTCCCCGGCTCCGAGGTGAAGGAGATCGAGGTCAAGGGCCGTAACTTGAGCGAAGGGGTGCCGCGCAGCTTCACGATCAGCAGCAACGAGATTCTTGAAGCGCTGACCGACCCGCTGAATCAGATCGTCTCGAGCGTCAAGAACGCACTCGAGCAGACGCCGCCCGAGCTTGGCGCCGACATCTCCGAGCGCGGCATGATGCTGACCGGCGGCGGCGCGCTGCTGCGCGACCTCGATCGCCTGCTCGCCGAAGAAACCGGGTTGCCGGTGTTCGTCGCCGAAGGCCCGCTGACCTGCGTCGTGCGCGGCTGCGGCATGGCGCTCGAGCGTATGGAGCGTCTGGGAAGCATCTTCACCTCGGAGTGAGATGACGACGGGCCCGAGCACGCTGCGTCCGCTGGCCCCGCGCGGCCGCTTCCAACGCTCGGCGCCGGCCTGAAGCGCAAGACTTCTCACGACGCAGTTCGCGCCGACCATGGCCACCGGCAGTTTCGACCGCACGCCTCCGCCCTTCTTTCGCCAGGGCCCGTCGGCTTTCAGCATGATGTTGTTCTGCTCCGCGCTCGCCGTCTTCCTGATGGTTGCCGACGTGCGCTTCAAGGTCACGCAGCCGCTGCGCGCGGTGCTTGCGACGGCGCTGCTGCCGATCGAGCGCGTGCTGCTCGTCCCGGTTTCCGCGTGGCAACAGGCGCACGAGTACGTGTCCGGCTTGCAAGGGGCGATCAGCCGCGAGCAGGAGGCGCGCAGCGAGCTCGTGCGCCAGGCCGAACGCAGCGTTCGTGTCGAACAGCTCGAGCGCGACAACGCGAACCTGCGAAGCCTGCTCGAGCTGCGCCCCGCGCTCAGCGTGCGCTCGATTGCCGCGGAGGTGCTGTATGACGCGCCGGACATCTATTCGCGCAAGGTCATCATCGATCGCGGCAGCAGTAACGGCGTGCTGCCGGGCGCACCCGTCATCGACGCCCAGGGCGTCCTCGGGCAGGTCACGCGCGTCTACCCGCTGAACGCCGAAGTCACGCTGCTGACCGACAAGGACGCCGCGATTCCGGTGTTGAACTCGCGCACCCAGGTGCGCGGCGCCGCCTTCGGCCGGTCCGGCGGCGCGGGCATGGAGCTGCGTTTCATGGCCGGCAACGCCGATGTGCAGGTCGGCGATTTGCTGACGACCTCGGGCGTCGACGGCATCTATCCGCCCGGCCTGCCGGTGGCGCGCGTGAGCGACGTCGATCGCCGCGTCGAGACAAGCTTCGCGCGCATCGGGCTGCAACCGGTCGCGTCGCCTGACGGCGTGCGCCAGGTGCTCGTCCTCGAGCCGATCGGCGTGCAGCTTCCGCCGCGTCCCGAGCCGGCGGCCGAAGCTGCCTCCGAGCCCGTGCGCAAGGCCGAACCCGCGCGCAAGGCCGGGCGCCGTTGAGGCGCGAGCGCTAGATGGCCATGCCGCGCCAACACGACCAGCTGCTGCTGCCGGTCAATCCGCTCTTCATCTGGGCCACGCTGCTCGGCGCGCTTGCGTTCAACTTGATACCACTCGGGCGCCAGCCGGCAATGCCGGACCTGCTCGCGCTCGCGCTCGTGTTCTGGAACGTGCACCAGCCGCGGCGCGTCGGCGTCGGCGTCGCGTTCGCGTTCGGCCTCGTGATGGACGTGCACGACGGTGCGCTGCTCGGCCAGCATGCGCTCGCCTACACGCTGCTCAGCTTCTTCGCCGTCACCATCCACCGCCGGCTGCTGTGGTTTACCGTGCCTTCACAGGCAGTGCAGATCTTCCCGCTGTTCGTTGCCGCGCATGCCGTCTCGATGATTGTGCGGTTGCTCGCGGGCGGCATGTTCCCGGGTTGGGAACTGCTGCTCGCGCCGGTGTTCGAATCCCTGCTCTGGCCGTTCGCCGTGTGGGTGCTGCTTGCGCCGCAACGCAGACCGCCCGACCCGGATCAGAACCGACCTTTATGACAACCCCTAGACACCTGCGGTGTCGTCCCCCGAGGGGAGCTCGGGCCGCTTGGGGCGGCCCGGCGCTGGCCCGAGGCTTCGCTGCGACACGGGCTGTGGAATGACCGAGCTGAAAGACATCGAGCGCGAGCTGAGCAGCTTTCGCATGCGGCTCTTCGCCGCTGCGGCGTTTGTGCTGTTGTGCTTCGGCCTGCTCGGTGCGCGGCTCGTCTATCTGCAAATCTACAGGTACGACGAGCTCTCGACGCAGGCCGAGAACAACCGCATCTCGGTCGTGCCGATCGTGCCGAACCGCGGCTTGATCCTCGATCGCAACGGCGTCGTGCTGGCCGACAACTATTCGGCCTACACGCTCGAGATCGCGCCGACCAAGGTGGCAAATCTGGAAGCGACGATCGACGCGCTGGCGCAGGTGGTACCGATCGAGACGCGCGACCGCAAACGCTTCAAGCGCCTGATGGAGGAGAGTCGCAGCGTCGATTCGCTGCCGATCCGCACCAAGCTCACCGACGAGGAAGTGGCGCGCTTCACCGCGCAGCGCTTCCGCTTCCCGGGCGTCGAGATCAAGGCGCGGCTGTTTCGCAACTATCCGCTCGGCGAGACGGCGAGCCACCTGATCGGCTACATCGGCCGCATCAACCAGGCCGAGAAGGCGACGATCGAGGATACCGACGATGCCGCCAACTACCGCGGCACCGAATACATCGGCAAGCTCGGCGTCGAGCAGAGCTACGAGTCCGAGCTGCACGGCACGACCGGCTTCGAGGAGATGGAGACCAGCGCCGGCGGCCGCGCCGTGCGCCGTCTGCAAAGCAACCCGGCGACACCAGGCAACACGCTGACGCTGTCGATCGACATCCGCCTGCAGGCGCTCGTCGAGGAGCTGTTCGGCGATCGCCGCGGCGCGCTCGTCGCGATCGACCCGCGCAACGGCGAAATTCTCGCTTTCGTCAGCAAGCCCAATTTCGACCCGAACCTGTTCGTCGACGGCATCGACATCGAGAGCTGGAAGGCGCTCAACGAGTCTCCCGACAAGCCGCTCCTGAACCGCGCGCTGCGCGGCACCTACCCGCCCGGCTCGACCTACAAGCCTTTTATGGCGCTCGCCGCGCTGAGCCTGGGCAAGCGCACGCCGCAGCAGACGATCTCGGACCCGGGCTACTTCTGGTTCGGCAACCACAAGTTTCGTGACGACAAGGAGGGCGGCCACGGCACGGTGGACATGTACAAGTCGATCGTCAAGTCCTGCGACACCTACTACTACATGCTCGCCAACGACCTCGGCGTCGATGCGATGCACGACTTCATGGCGCCGCTCGGCCTCGGTCAGTTGACCGGCATCGACATCAACGGTGAGGTGCGCGGCGTGCTGCCGTCGATCGCCTGGAAGCGCGCGGCGTACAAGCGCAAGGATCAGCAGAAGTGGTACGCGGGCGAGACGATCTCGCTCGGCATCGGCCAGGGCTACAACACGTTCACGATGCTGCAGCTTGCGCAGGCGACGGCCACGCTCGTCGAGGGCGGGCAGCACTTCCGCCCGCGCCTGGTGCGCGAGATCGAGGACTTCGAGACGCGCGGCACGCGCCGCGTTGCCGGCCGACCGCTCGACCCGGTGCCGCTCAACCCCGAATACGTCGCCTTCATCCGCAACGCGATGTTCGGCGTGACGCAGGAAGGCACGTCGGCGCGCATCTTTGCCGGTGCGCCCTACAAGACCGGTGGCAAGACCGGCACGGCACAGGTGATTGCGATCGGCAAGGACGAGAAATACGACGCCAAGAAACTCGACGAGCGCCATCGCGACCACGCCCTCTACATCGCTTTTGCGCCGCTCGAAGAACCGCACATCGCAATTGCGATGGTGGTCGAGAACGCCGGCTTCGGCGCCGCCGCAGCGGCGCCGATCGCGCGTCGCGTGTTCGACTATGTGCTGCTCGGCAAACTGCCGAGCGAAGAAGACATCGCCGCCACCCAACTCGGCCAGTCCACGGTGCCGATCGGCGTGCAGCGTGATGCCGCGAGCGTGCCGTTGGCGGGCGCGCTGGCGGCGTCGGCCGCCGCGGCAGCGGAGATGGTGGCCGCACCGTCGACGCCGGCGGCCTCGTCTGTGACCTCGCTTTCGACACCAACGCGGACGCCGGCGTTGACGCCGACCGCAGCGTCCGCTGTCGCAGTGCAGGCCACACTCCTGCGCGCGGCGCGCCGTGCGTCGGGAGCGGCGCCGACACGATGAGTGCGGTCTACGACAAGCCTTCTATCTGGGTGCGCATCGCGCCAGTGTTCCTCGGATTCGACGGCCCGCTGTTGGTCGCCGTCGCCCTCCTCGCCGCGGGTGGGCTGGTGACGATGTATTCGGTCGGATTCGACAGCGGCACGCGCTTCGGCGACCACGCACGCAATGCGGCGCTCGCATTCGGCGTGATGTTCATCGTCGCCCAGATCCCGCCGCAGCGCATGGCGCGCCTGGCACCGGCGCTGTACGTGATCGGCGTCGCGCTGCTCGTCGCGACGATGGTGTTCGGCGTCACGAAGAAAGGCGCGACGCGCTGGCTGCACGTCGGCGTGATCGACATCCAGCCATCCGAAGTGCTCAAGATCGCGATGCCACTGATGCTCGCCTGGTGGTTCCAGCGCCGCGAGGGGCAATTGCGGCTGCTCGACTTCATCGTCGCGCTGCTGCTGCTTGTCGTGCCGGTCGGGCTCATCGTCAAGCAGCCGGATCTGGGCACCGCGCTGCTTGTACTCTCGGCCGGGATGTACGTGATCTTCTTCGCCGGCCTGTCGTGGCGGCTCATCCTGCCGGTGCTGCTGCTCGCGAGCGTCGCAATCACTGCGGTCGTGCTGTCGGAAGATCGCATCTGCCAGCCCGAGGTCAGCTGGCCGATGTTGCGCGACTACCAGAAGAACCGCATCTGCACGCTGCTCGACCCGACGAAAGACCCGCTGGGCAAGGGCTTTCACATCATCCAGGGCGGCATCGCGATCGGCTCCGGCGGCATCACCGGCAAGGGTTTCATGAAGGGTACGCAAACGCACCTCGAGTTCATCCCCGAGCGCACGACCGACTTTGTCTTTGCCGCGTTCGCCGAAGAGTTCGGCCTCGTCGGTGCGGCGAGCCTGATCGCAGGCTTCCTGTTCCTGATCTTCCGCGGACTGATGATCGCGGCCGAGGCGCCGACCCTCTTCTCGCGCCTGCTTGCCGGCGCCGTGACGCTGAGTTTCTTCACCTACGCCTTCGTCAACATGGGCATGGTCAGCGGCATCCTGCCCGTCGTCGGCGTGCCGCTACCCTTCATCAGCTACGGCGGCACGGCGATGGTCACGCTCGGCTCGGGCCTTGGCATCCTGATGTCGATCTCGAAGAGCC
>JBDTSN010000178.1:0-5381 GCA_039931145.1 Burkholderiales bacterium
TAGACTCGATCTCTCTTACGCTTCACTGAAGGGCGAAGTGACCCTGCTCAAGGACTACAACGGCACTGAAGCTCTTCCGGGCTACACCCATTCGGGCTTCCTGTGGATGGCTACCATCAGCCATTGATGAAGTAGTGGAGTGGAAGTAAATGAGGGCTGGGTGTCGTAGCGAAAGCTATTGACACCCACCCCTCTTTTTTGTTCGAGAACGCAGGTCACAACGCGTCTTACGTCAAGCGAAAGTACCTGTCACCGCGGCCGGGCGGGGCTCCTCGCTACACCAGGGCCTCGCGCACGACATCCGGATGACTGCGTGCGATACGGATGAGTGCTTGCGCAGCGCCGGACGGTGAACGGCGGCCCTGCTCCCATTCCTGGAGTGTTCGCTTTGAAATGCTGAGGGCAGAAGCAAACTCGGCCTGCGAGAGCCCTGTGCTTTGACGGGCCTGCACGACCTCATTGACTTCGACCTCGGTGGCGCGCGCGAAATTGCGTGCCTTCATTTCGCGCACGGACTGCAGGAGCTTGCGGCCCAGTACCTCGCCGGAAGGTATGCGAACGCTGGATTTACGCTCGGTCATCATCAAGTTCCTTTCGTATATCGCGCAGGATGTGCGCCGGTATGTTGTCCCTCGTGGCCTTCGGGTAGATGAGAAGCATGCACAACTCACCCACCTGCAGACGAGAGAAGTAGATCACGCCGACACCGCCCCGCTTTCCCGTTCCGGGGCGGGACCAGCGCACCTTGCGGCATCCGCCACTGCCCGCAATGAGGGCGCCGGCTTCGGGCTCATTTGCAATCCAGCTGAAAAACTCGAGCCGTTCCTCGACCGACCAGATGCGTCCAGCCTCTGCGACGAAGGTCGGCGTTTCGTAGATGGTGAGCACGGAGCAGTGTACGTCATAGACGTACAAGACGCAAGGCAACAGAGACAGCGTGCGCAGTGGCAAGCGTGTTTGGAGTCATGTCGGTGTCATGGCGTGGCAGGCAGATCGTCCGTTTCAATTGGCCGAGCGACTGTGCGGCGCTAACCGATTCTCACGAGGGCCGCGCTGCGTGCCGCTCGAGCCAGCAAAAGTACTCTTCGTACCAGAGCCGGCTGTTGCGCGGCTTCAGGATCCAGTGGTTCTCGTCCGGGAACCAGACGAGGCGCGCATCGACACCCTTCGCCTTGAGCGTGTTGTAGTAGGCGAGGCCCTGCGCGTCGGGGACGCGGTAGTCCTGCGCGCCGTGGATGACGAGCGTCGGCGTGCGCATCGTCGCGGCGAAGGCGTGCGGGCTTTGCGAGTGCACCTTTGCCATGTCGGCCCAGTAGTCGGCGCCGATCTCTTTTGCGAACCAGGTGTAGGCGTCGCCCGCGAACATCGCGGTCCAGTCGAAGCAGCCCGCGTGGCACACATAGGCGTTGTAGCGACCGGGCGCAACGTGCGCGTTCATCCAGGCGACCATGTAGCCGCCGTAGCTGCCGCCGGTCGCGAAGATGCGCTTCGTGTCGGCCCAGGGCTGGGCGAGCAGCCAGTCGGTGCCGGCTTCGACGTCCTGCAGTTCGAGTTCGCCCCAGCGGTGCGTGATGCTGTCGAGGAACTTGAAGCCGAAGCTGCTCGAGCCGTGGTAGTTGACGCCGGCAACCACATAGCCACGCGCGGCGAAAACCTGGCTGTTCCAGCGGTAGTGGAAGGTGTCTCCGGTGCAGGCGTGCGGGCCGCCGTGGATCGAGTGCAGCAGCGGGTACTTCTTCCCCTTGATCTTCGACTTCCCGCCTGCGTTTTTCGAGACACCGGGTGGGAAGGTGAGCCACATCTGCACCGGCTCGCCGTTCGCGCCGCGCACTTCGACCTCCTCGCCAGGGTTGAACTTGAACGGTGCGAGCAGATCATCGTTGAAGCGCTCGATCCGCAGCGGCGTGTCGGAGATGCCGATGCGCTGCGCATGCACGCGCGCCGGATGGTGCGTCGCGTCGGCGACGGTCGCGATCACCTCGCCCGCGATGTCGAAGCCCTGTACCCAGCCGCCACGCGTGATGAGTTGCGGCTCCGCTGCATCGAGCGCCATTTGAAACAGGTGGCGCCGGCCGCGATCCTCGGCGGTGAAGAGCACCGCATCGTTCTGTGGCGACCAGCGCAGTGGAGCGTCCACCGAGCGATCCCAGTCGGCGCCGATCAGTCTCCAGCCCGGCTTGGCGCGCCGCCCGCCGCGTTCGAGCACAGCAAGCTGATCGGGCATCGTGTGGCGCTTGGCCCGATGGCAGGCGGTGAATGCAATGTGGCGCCCGTCGGGGCTGTAGCGCGGCGCGGCGAAGTCCCAGTCGGCGTCGAGCGCGACGGTCGCGACGCTGCCTTTGCGCAGGTCGATTTCGCCGAGCGCAAAGTGATCGTCCAGTCGCTTGACGGGCGCAGGGTCGAACGCGAAGACGATGCTGCGACCGTCGGGCGCGATGTCGAAGCAGTTTGCGTCCGGATCGGCGCGGTTGAGTTCGTAGCCGCTGCCCTCGAACAGGTCGCGCACACGGCCGCTCTTCACGTCGAGCACATGCAGATGCGCGACGCGCCCCATCGGCAGGTTGTGGTCCCAGAAGCGATACGCCGTTTCGCTCGTCACGTAGGCAGTTTCCTTGCGGTCCTTGAACTCGCGCCACTTCTTCGCCTGCGCCTTCGTGCCCTTGAGCTCGGGCCAGACCCAGGCGACGAAGGCGATCTGGCGGCCGTCGGGGAACCACTTGAAGGCGTCGATGCCGGGCGCAAAGTCGCTCACGCGGCGCGCCTCGCCGCCGTCGGGCGCGATCAGGTAGAGCTGCGGCGTGTCGTCCTTCTTGCCCTGCTGCTCGCGCTTGGCGACGAAGGCGATCGCCTCGCCGGTCGGCGACCAGGCCGACTGACCGTCCTTTTCGCCGCAGCTTGTGAGCCGTCGCGGGCCGCCGCCGAAGGTCGACAGCAACCACAGGCTGGCTTCGGCCTTGTTGTCCTCCATCGAATGGCTTGCGACGGAGCAGACCGCCTGCGCGCCGTCGGGCGAGAGCGCGACGCCGCCCACGCGCTCGATCTTCCACAGGTCTTCGACGCTGAAGGTCTTGTTGTTGGTTGCCGGCATGAGGTTGCTGCGTGGTGGTGGAACAAGGCGTTTGCCGGCGACGCGTTGGATGCGCGTCAGCGCGGCTTGTCGAGTTGGAAGCGCAAGTGCGCCTTCACCGTCGGCCATTCGTCGGCCGTGATGCTGTAGACGCAGGTGTCGCGCAGCGTGCCGTTGCCCGCTCGCTGGTGGTTGCGCAGGATGCCGTCGAGCTTCGCGCCCAGGCGTTCGATGCCGCGCCGGCTCTGCTGGTTGAAGAAGTGGGTGCGAAACTCGACCGCGATGCAACCCTGCGCCTCGAACGCGAGGCCTAGCAGCATCAGCTTGCATTCGGTGTTGAGCGCCGTGCGCTGCACGCGCCGGGCGTACCACGTCGAGCCGATCTCGAGCCGCTTGTTTGCAGCATCGATGTTCATGTAGGTCGTCATGCCGGCGATGCTGCCCCCGGCGTCGCGAACCGTGAACGGCAGCATCGAGCCGGCGGCCTGCAATGCGAGGCGACGCTCGATCTCGGCGCTCATCCTCTCGGGAGCAGGGATCGCCGTGTACCAGAGCTTCCACAGCTCGCCGTCGCGCACCGCGTCGACGAGGCCGTCGGTGTGCTCACGCGAGAGCGGCTCGAGCGTGGCGTGCCGGCCGGTCAACGCGATCGGCTCAGGCCAGGCCATGAACTGTGGTGCGTGAGGTTGTGGCTCCGGCGGACCCTGCGGGCCTTGACTTCGCTGCGCGAAGTCAGCCTGCGCCGCAATCGAAGAACGACGCCGCGTGTGCTGTTGTGGCTGCGGCCGGCGCCTGCGGCGCCTTGACTTCGCTGGTCCGAAGTCAGCCTTCGCCGCAATCGATGAGCGTTGCCGCTCATCGATTGTGTCTCTGCATGAACACGAGCTTCTCGAACAGCGACACGTCCTGCTCGTTCTTCAGCAGCGCGCCGACGAGCGGCGGCACACTTACCTTCTCGTCCTTGCTTTGCAGTGCTTCGAGCGGGATGTCCTCGGCGACGAGGAGTTTCAGCCAATCGAGCAGTTCCGAGGTGCTCGGCTTTTTCTTCAGCCCGGGCAGGTTGCGCACATCGTAGAAGCTCTTCAGCGCGGCGCCGAGGAGAGCCTTCTTCAGACCCGGGAAGTGGACGTCGACGATGCTTTGCATCGTCGCGGCGTCTGGGAACTTGATGTAGTGGAAGAAGCAGCGCCGCAGGAAGGCGTCGGGCAGTTCCTTCTCGTTGTTCGACGTGATGAAGACGAGCGGGCGGTGCTTCGCCTTGACGAGCTCACGTGTCTCGTAGACGTAGAACTCCATGCGGTCGATTTCGCGCAGCAGGTCGTTCGGAAACTCGATGTCGGCCTTGTCGATCTCGTCGATCAGCAGCACGACCGGATGGTCGGCGGTGAAGGCCTGCCACAGCACGCCCTTGACGATGTAGTTTCTGATGTCCTTCACGCGCTCCGAGCTTTCGACATCCGCGAGTTGGCTGTCGCGCAGGCGGCTCACGGCGTCGTATTCGTAGAGCCCCTGCTGCGCCTTGGTCGTACTCTTCACGTGCCACTGCAGCAGCGGCATCTTGAGCGCCTGTGCCACTTCCTCGGCGAGCATCGTCTTGCCGGTGCCCGGTTCACCCTTCACGAGCAGCGGGCGCTTCAAAGTGATCGACGCATTGACCGCGAGCATCAGGTCCTGCGTGGCGACGTAGTTGTCGGTTCCTTGGAACTTCATGGCGAGGCGCTTTGGTGCGCGCTTTAGTGAGCGCTTTGGTCAGTGAGCGGGCCAGTATAAGTTGGCGCAAACGTGGCTCCGGGGTGCCTGCGGCGGCATTGCCCCCATGGCGGAGTGGGCCGGCTTCGCCCGGTGCGGCGCCAGATGGGTGCGCCCCTATAATCCGCCGCTAGTCGCAACACCCACCCATCTTTCCGCGCCGAAAAATGAAGAAGATTCTTTCGACCTTGACGCTTTCGGCCCTGTTGACCGGCTTCATGCCAGGCGCACAGGCACAGGACGCCAAGGTGGGGGACCCACAGGTTGGCGCCAAGATCAACTCGATGTGCATCGGCTGCCACGGCATCCCCGGCTACCGGGCGAGCTTTCCCGAGGTCTATGAGGTGCCGAAGATCGCAGGCCAGGGCGCGAAGTACATCGAGGCGGCGCTCGAGGAATACAAGAAGGGCAGCCGCAAGCACCCGACGATGCGCGCCGTCGCCGATTCGCTGACCGAGCAGAACATTGCCGATCTGGCAGCCTACTATTCGCAGCTCGGCATGCCTGACGCGATGCCGGTGCCAGACGCGCCGCCGGCAGCGCCGCAGCAGGTCGCCGCACTGCT
>JBDTSN010000179.1:0-5379 GCA_039931145.1 Burkholderiales bacterium
TCGCGGCACAGGAGTCGGCAGCGATCGTCGGCGCATCGGGCTCGGGCAAAAGCACGCTGCTTGCGATCATCGCCGGGCTCGACACGCCGACCTCGGGGACGGTTCGCTTGTGCGGCGTCGACCTGTTCGCGATCGACGAGGATGCGCGCGCCGCGGTGCGTGCCCAGCATCTGGGCTTCGTGTTCCAGAGTTTTCAACTGCTGGCCAACCTGAATGCGCTCGAGAACGTGATGCTGCCGCTCGAATTGCAAGGCCGCAGCGATGCGCGCGCGCAGGCGAAGGAGATGCTGCTTCGCGTCGGTCTTGGCGAGCGGCTGTCGCACTACCCTCGGGTGCTCTCGGGCGGCGAGCAGCAGCGCGTCGCGCTCGCGCGCGCTTTCGTCGTGCGGCCTGCGATCCTGCTCGCCGACGAGCCGACCGGCAGCCTCGATTTCGCGACCGGCGCGAAGGTGATGGATCTGATGTTCGACCTCAATCGAGAAGCAGGCACGACGCTCGTTCTCGTCACGCATGAGCGGGAGATTGCCGCGCGTTGCGAACGGCAGCTTCGGATCGAGGCGGGTCGCGTCGAGCCGACGATCGCCGTCGACTGAACCAGCGGCGGCGCATCGACTCTTGGAGCGAAGTGCGCCCCGCCTCGCGCCCGCAACGGCCTGCGCGATAGACCTCAGTTAGAGAACTTGTAGTCCGTCTTCGACTTGGCGCGAATCTCGTCGCGGAACTGCGCCATCTTCATCTGCATCAGGCGCTGCTGGATCTGCGGCTTGACCTGATCGAGAGGTGGGAACTGCGCCTCGCGGGTGTCGGTGACCTTGATGATGTGCCAGCCGAACTGCGATTTCACGGGCTCATCGGTCATCTCGCCCTTCTTCAACTTGACCATCGCGGCCGAGAACTCGGGCACGAACGAGCTGGGGCTGGCCCAATCCAGATCGCCACCCTTTTCGCCCGATCCCGGATCCTTTGAATTCTCTTTGGCGAGTGCCTCGAAGCTCGCGCCGCCCTTGAGTTTGACGATCAGCGATTTGGCGTCTTCTTCCTTCTCGACCAGGATGTGGCTGACGTGGTATTCAACGCCGCTCGCCTGCGCCTTGAACTTGTCGTATTCGGCCTGAATGTCGGCGTCGGTGACGGGGTGCTTCTTCTGGAATTCGGCGAACAGATCGCGGATCAGGATGCTCTGGCGCGCAAGCTCCATCTGCGTCTTGTATTCCGGCGTCGCGGCGAGACCCTCTTTCTGGGCCTGCTGGACGAACATCTCGCGCAGCACGACTTCATCGCGCGCCTGCGCTTCCAGCTCCGGCGTAAGTGGCTGGCCCTGGCTCGTCGCCTGCTCGATCAAGGCATTGACGCGTGCCACCGGCACCGGCTTGCCGTTCACGATGGCGACGTTTTGCGCCTGCGCGGGCAGCGCGAGGGCAGCGGCAAGGACGAGCGCGGCGCGCAGCGCGGCTTGACCGGGACGGGTGGAGATCATTGCAAACATGCGGCACATGCCTTTCAGCGGATTGTCGATCGGGGGACGAACGGGGGAGGAGCGGGGAAGGGGATTGCCAGTGGCGCTCCGGCGGTGCGATTCGCCGGGCCGAGGCCGCGCTGTCAGGGCTCGCCGGGGGCGTGCGCGTCGATCGCCAGGGCATGAATCCCCTGGGCCATCAGCGGGCCGACGGCATCATATACGAGCCGATGCCGGCGCAACCGTGAGAGGCCGCGAAACGCCTCGGCCTCGATGCGCACGCTGAAGTGGCGCCCTTCGCGCGCGCCGGCGTGCCCGGCGTGGCGGTGGCTGTCGTCACTCACCTCGATCGAGATCACTGCGAGCGACGCGCGCACTGCGTTCTCGATGTCCTGGCTGGACACGGATGACTTCGGCTGCGTCATGGTGCACCGCCGGGGCCGGTTTCGGCCGCAGCGCCTTCGGCCGGCTTCAGATGTCGGCTCAGGTACACGCCTTGCGCCAAGGTGAAGATCAGCATCAGGCCGAGGCTGCCGAAGAGCTTGAAGTTGACCCAGGCTTCGGTCGAGTAGCTGTAGGCGACGTACAGGTTCAGGATGCCCATCAGGCCGAAGAAGCCGATCCATGCGCGAGTCAGGTTGCGCCAGACGGGGGCCGGCAAGTCGAGTTGCCCGCCCATCAGCGTGTGCAGCAGGTTCTTGCGAAAGAACACCTGGCTGACCCAGAACGACATCGCCATCGCCCAGTACAGCACACTTGGCTTCCACTTGATGAAGGTCTCGTTGTGGAACCACACCGTCGCGCCGCCGAGCACGGTGACGAGTCCGAGGCTGATCCACAGCATCATGTCGATCTTCTTGCCGCGCGCGAGCATGAAGGCGATCTGCGCGAGGGTGGCGACGATGACGACGAGCGTAGCGAGCAGCACTGGCCCCTCGGTTGCGCCGATGACGCCGCCCGAGACGAGAAAGCCGAAGTGCTCGGTCGCGAAGTTTGCCGATGCCTGCGCGTCTCGTTCGGCGAACTTGAAGGTGCCGAAGAACAGCAGGATGGGAAGGAAGTCGAACAGGATTTTCATCGAGGGGCAGCGGTTTCACCGGTATTTGGGTTTGCGGGCGAAGGGAAGCGAAGCGCTTGCCATGGCCCATCGGCGTTCAGCGCGGAGGTTCGAATTTTATCGCGGCCGAGTTGATGCAATAGCGCTCGCCGGTCGGCTTGGGGCCGTCCTCGAAGACGTGGCCGAGGTGCGAGCCGCAGTTGTTGCAGCGCACTTCGACCCGCACCATGCCGAGCGCCTTGTCGACGACGCGCTCGATGACATCGCTGTTGATCGGCTGCCAGTAGCTCGGCCAGCCGCAACCGGCGTCGAACTTGGTGTCCGCCGCGAAGAGTGGCGTGCCGCAGCCGATGCAGTTGTAATGACCGGGCTTGAAATGGTCCCAGTACCTGCCACTGAATGGCGGCTCGGTCGCCGCGTGGCGCGCGACGTAGTATTGCATCGTGTCGAGTGCGGCGCGCCACTGCGCGTCCGTCTTTTGCACCTTGTAGGTCTTGTCGTCACTCATGATGAACACGATACCTCTATCGATTGCGCCCGGCCGCTTCGGGCTCGAGATCGGCGACACTCATCGTTGCAGTTTAGCCAGCCACAGCTTTGGGTGTCGGTTCGGGGCCTTCGCCGCTTGCGTCGGCCACAGGGGCGCGCTGTCCCGATCGTGACACCGGGTGCGGGAAGTCCCTGAACGGAATCGGACACAATCTGCTCTACCGTACGGCTTGGTTCAACTGCGAGGACTTTTCCCATGACGCGCACGATCAAGTTCAATAGCTTCGCGACAGGTGTCGCGCTCGCCTTCGCCAGCGGCGCGCTGTTCGCGCAGGCCGGAGAGACGGTGAAGATTGCCTACATCGATCCTTTGTCGGGGGCTTTTGCCAATGTTGGCCACAACATTCTCAAGAGCTGGCAGTTCACGGCTGACGTCTTCAACAAGAAGAATGCCGCCGGCGTGAAGTTCGAGATCGTGCCGTTCGACAACAAGGGCTCGCCGCAGGAGAGCTTGAACGCGCTCAAGGCCGCGACCGACCAGGGCATTCGCTACATCGTGCAGGGTCAGGGTTCGGGCGCTGGGCTCGCGATCTCTGACGCGGTCAACAAGTACAACTCGCGCAATCCAGGCAAGGAGATCGTGTACATCAACTATGCGGCGGTCGATCCGGCACTGACGAACGAAAAGTGCGAATACTGGCACTTCCGGATCGACGCCGACACCTCAATGAAGATGGAGGCGCTGACGAGCTACATGAAGGATCAGCCCGATCTCAAGAAGGTCTACATCATCGGCCAGAACTACTCGCACGGGCAGCAGGTCTCGAAGTACTTCAAGGAAGACATCAAGAGGAAGCGCCCCGACATCGAGATCGTCGGCGACGACCTGCACCCGATCGGCCAGGTGAAGGACTTCGCGCCCTACGTCGCCAAGATCAAGGCATCGGGCGCCGACGCCATCGTCACCGGCAACTGGGGCCAGGATCTGACGCTGCTCGTGAAGGCGGCCAAGGACGCCGGCCTGCACGCCAAGTTCTACACCTACTACGCGAGCGTCAGCGGCACGCCGACCGCGCTCGGGACCGATGAGGCAGGACAGGTGCGCATGGTCGCCTACGCCTACACCAACATGCCCGGCTTGCCGTCCAAGCTGGAGAACGAGTTCAAGGCCAAGTTCAACGACGACTTCTACGCACTCGCCACCTACAACGGGCTGGCGATGTTGTCGGACGCGATGGCCAAGGCCAAGAGCACCGACCCGGTCAAGGTGGCGGCGGCGATGGAGGGCCTCACCTTCCAAGGCTTCGCCGGCGAACTCACGATGCGCAAGACTGATCACCAGCTGCAGATGCCGCTCTACATTTCTTCGTGGGAGAAGGCGACCAAGCAGCACCCGTACAGCGTCGAGAACACCGGCATGAACTTCGCCGAGGTGAAGGCGATTCCGGCCTACGTGGCGAGCACGCCGACTTCGTGCCAGATGAAGCGCCCCTGATTCGGGCCGCGGACGATGGCGCGGCGCTCACGGGCGCCGCGCCGTTTTTGTTTCTGATGCTGTCGGCCCGGCCATGGACCTGACTTACACGCTGATCTCGCTTCTCAACGGCCTGTCGACCGGGCTGTTGCTGTTCATGCTCGCTTCGGGTCTGACGCTCATCTTCAGCATGATGGGCGTGCTCAACTTCGCGCACGCGAGCTTCTACATGCTCGGCGCGTACGTCGCCTACACGATCAGCCTCGAGCTCGGCTTCTGGTGGGCGCTGGTGCTCGCGCCGCCGCTCGTCGGCGTGCTCGGCGCACTGTTCGAGCGCTACGCGCTGCGCCGGGTACACAAGTTCGGCCACGTGCCGGAACTGCTGATCACGTTCGGCCTGAGCTACATCGTCCTCGAGTTGGTGCAGATCATCTGGGGGCGCTCCGCGGTGCCGTTATCGCAGCCCGCTGCGCTCCAGGGCCCCTTGTTCACGATTCTCGATTCGCAAAGCAGCGGCCTCTCGCTGGCGTGGGGTGCGGAGCCCGAGATCTGCCGCACCGCAGCCGACATGATCTGCACCCAGTTCCCGGCCTTCCGTGCCTTCGGCATGGTGATCGCGGTGTTGATGCTTGTCGCCCTCTGGCTGCTGCTGACGCGCACCCGCATCGGCCTCGTCATCCAGGCCGCGCTCACGCATCCGCAGATGGTCGAGGCGCTCGGCCATAACGTGCCGCGCGTCTTCATGCTCGTCTTCGCCGGCGGCACGGCACTTGCCGCGCTGGCGGGCGTGATCGGCGGCGCGCTGCGCGTCACCGAGCCGTCGATGTCGCTGCAGGTGGGCGCAGTGCTGTTTGCCGTCATCGTCATCGGCGGCATGGGGTCGCTCGCCGGCGCTTTCATCGC
>JBDTSN010000180.1:0-5368 GCA_039931145.1 Burkholderiales bacterium
CATTCTCGACACCCAGTTTGCGGAACAGCAAACGGCGGTCTTCGAGGACGATCTGGGCCGGTCGCGGCCGGTCAGCCTGGCCGAGTGGCGGCAGCGACCCTGGCACGAGAAGGCGCTCGAGCAGATCAGCTCTTGGTTTGGCGCGCAGTTGTGAAGCAAAGTAGAAGGGGTCGGCGGGAGCGTCTGCCGTCTAGCCGAACCATGGGCTTCGGCATTGCGCTGGACTGGGCTGGCGTGCCGCGGCTGATACGCCACGTCCGGCCGGCGGCAGCGATTGAACTGGTGCTCGATCGCTGTGCATTCGTTGCGTGGTGCAACGCGGCCGGCATCGAGCCTGATGCACAGCCGCCGCGCGACATCTGTCGCCATCACGAAACCCTCGCCCTGCCGCAGCGCTGCATCGTTGCGCAACGCGGCTGACGACGCGCCGTACGCAATGGCCGGCGGCACGCTGCTCGCACTGATCGACGACATCGCCAGCGTGCTGGACGATGTCTCTGCGCTCACAAAGGTGGCGACGCGGAAGACCGCCGGAGTGCTCGGCGACGACCTGGCGCTGAACGCGCAGCAGGTTAGCGGTGTGGCTGCAGATCGCGAACTGCCGGTGGTCTGGGCGGTGGCCAAGGGTTCGTTCCTGAACAAGGCCATTCTGGTGCCGTTGGCGTTGGTCATCAGCGCCTTTGCCACTTGGGCGGTGACGCCCTTGCTGATGGTTGGCGGCGCCTTCCTGTGCTACGAAGGGTTCGAGAAGCTGGCGCACCGCTTCCTGCACAGCCACGACGAGGTCGCTGCGCGGCGTGCCGAACGGGCCAAGGCGCGGCAGGCCGGTCCGCAGGACCTGGTGGCGTTGGAGAAGGCCAAGATCAAGGGTGCGATCCGCACCGACTTCATTCTTTCGGCCGAGATCATCGCCATCACGCTGGGCACGGTGGCCGGCGTGCCGCTTCTCACGCAGTTCAGCGTGATGGCCGGCATCGGCCTGATCATGACCGTGGGCGTGTATGGGCTGGTCGCCGGCATCGTCAAGCTCGACGACGGCGGGCTTTACCTGTCGCGCGCTTCGGAGGCGAGCGCCTGGCACGGCTTCAAGCGCGGGCTGGGCCGGGGCATCCTGCGCGCCGCGCCCTGGCTGATGAAGGCGCTGTCGGTGGCCGGCACGGCGGCGATGTTTCTGGTGGGCGGCGGAATCCTCACCCACGGTGTGCCAGTGCTGCACCATGGCATCGAAGCGCTGGTGCAGTGGGTGCAAGCCTGGGACGTCGTGGGCCTGGCCGCGTTGACGCCGCTGCTGGCCGATGCGGTGGTGGGCATCGCCGCCGGCGCGCTGGTGCTGCTGGCGGTCACGATGATCGGCAAGCTGCGCCGCGCCGCTGCATGAAACCCAGCCGTCGTGCAAATGCGAAGGTTTTGGCGCCCCGGCGCGGCCGCCCGCAGCATGACACGCCCGCATGAATTCGATGCCAGCGGCGACTTCCGCACTGATCGGCAAGGACCACTGCTGGTCGCGCAAACCGGCTCAGTCGCTGACTGCGGGCAGGACAAGTTGGTCTCCTTCAGCCGCAATTGCCGAATGTTCTGTCCAATACGCGGAGCTCGCCGAATGTCGCAGACCGTGGCGCACCTGGTCGACCGCTTCACCTCCCGCGTGCCGATGACCCATGCCACCTCCGTCGGCGGTATCGTCGAGGGCGAGCAAATAGCGCTTTCAAACGGCATGTTCTCAAGCTTGCTGGGAGGGGCAGCCGGCCGTTTGAAAGGCAGCCGCGAGCCATCGATCAGCTGAGCGTTGCTGCTCGCATGCAGACTGGGGGCTCAACGCAGTTTCGTGCGAGCCAAGCGCTTCGCGTTTGCCGTTGCCTTGCGATGCACCGGATCTAAGCCTTTGCCAAGAACTCCGAGCGCAGCCTTCTGGACCTGCACCGCCGATGGTGCCGCCGACGGCCTCTTGCCGAGCGCCGCGGCAAGGAATGAACGAAAGAAAGAGGCCGCAAGTGCCTGGTTCGCCAAAGCGGCCTGGACGCACATGGCCCTCCAGGACTCTGCAAAGGCAGCGTTCTTTTCTTCGACCATTCGGGTGAACTCCTTCTTGTCGCGCGCCGACATCGTCGGGCCCGAGAGCGCCATGCGTGTGACACGATGAGCGACGACTTTCGGTACTGCAAAGGCAAGCTCTGCTGACTTGACTGCAAGTGAATTGGATGAGCGTGTTCTGCGAGTGGCCATGACCGCTTTCATTGGGATAGCTCGAATAGAAAATGGTTTGAGAAAAGCAAGCTGCTCGGCACACAACTTCGCCACCGGGCACCGATGCTGGGCGATATCTCGACAGTCGCCTCGGGGCCTCAGACGCTAACCCGAGGAAGGGGTAGCGGAGACGCCGAATCGCCTTAGCGCAGATGGCCCAGCCATTTACCGGCAACGCAAATGACCCGCGCCATTTCGGCGCGGGCCAACGTGCGATGGCCACGTCCGTGCGCTTAGGCCTTGTCGATCTGGTCCTTCACCGCTTCCTTGGCGTCACCGTAGTTCTTCTGCACCTTGCCTTCGACTTGTTTTTTGATGCCCTTGACTTGCTGTTCGGGGCTGTTGATCAATTCGCCTGCCTTTTCTTGTACCTTGCCGGCGGCGTCCTTGACGGCACCCTTGACTTGATCCTTGTTCATGCTGTTCACTCCATTGGTTGCGTTGGAGGTTCGAGTAGTCATTTACCGAACCGGAGAGACATTGGGCGCCAGACGCGAACGCGACGGTGCAGTCCCACAGCGCGCCTGCGTGTAAGAAGTGACCTACGGCGACGGTTGCAACCAAAGCGGTTCAGGAGACGCGGCCGTGTCCCAGTGGATCGTATAAGTCCACCGCCCCGAGGAAGCTGAGATACGCATTTCCAAGTTCAATCCGTCGAAAAACGCACCGCCGCGTGGGCGCACCGCGGCCTGAATGCTGCATAGTTGCAGTTTGGCCCCGGCGCCCTGCTTCGGCGTTGCGCGTTTGCGCGCCGACGGCGGACGCCGGGCGGTCTGATGAGCGCCGACTCCCTCCGCATGAGCAGCTTCACGAACGCCGACCCGTCCCCCGAGCAGATGCTGCGCCACCTGCGGCGCGCGAACGAGGTCGCGCGCCGGGCGATGGCGCTCGGCCGTCATCCGTTCGGTGCGTTGCTCGTCGCGCCCGATCACGAGACAGTCCTTGCCGAGCAGGGCAATGTCGACAGCGTGAATCATGCCGAGGCGGTGCTCGCGCGCACCGCGGTGCTGAACTTCGGGCCCGAGTTCTTGTGGAACTGCACGCTTGTGACGTCTGTCGAGCCGTGCTGCATGTGCGCCGGCACGCAGTACTGGGCGCACATCGGGCGCCTAGTCTATGGCCTCGAAGAGCGCCGCCTGCTGGAGCTCACCAGCAACCACGCCGAAAACCCGACCATGGATCTGCCGTGCCGCGAGGTGTTCGCGCGCGGCCAGAAACCGGTGCGCGTCTGGGGCCCGGTGCCCGAAGTCGAGGCCGAAATCGCGGCCCTTCATGCGGGCTTCTGGAGCACCCACCGCGCCGGCCCCGCTTGATCGGCTGGGGGGCGAGGCGACGACCCGTGCTTTGGCTACACGCGTTCAGCCTGGAGTCAGCATCGACGACAGCAGCGTCGCGATGCCGAGGAATGACGAAAAGCCGACCACATCCGTCACCGTCGTCAGGATGATCGACGACGCGAGCGCCGGATCCTGACCGAAGCGCTTGAGCAGCACCGGCACCAGCGCGCCGGCGACGCCCGCGATCAACATCGAAATCAGCATCGACAGCATGCACACCAGCACGAGCCCGGTCGAGCCGCTCCAGAAATAGACGCCGAGGCCGGCAGTCACTGCAACCGCCAGGCCGTTGACGACGCCGACCAGCGCCTCTTTGCCGAGCACGCGGTGCCACTGGCGCAGCGTGATCTCGCGCAGCGCGAGCGCGCGCACCGTGACCGCGAGCGCCTGCGCACCGGCATTGCCCGACTGCCCGGCGACAACCGGCAGCAGCACCGCGAGCGCGGTGAACTTCGCGATCGTGCCCTCGAAGAGGCCGACGACCGCGGCGGCAAGAAACGCCGTCAGCAGATTGATCTGCAGCCACGGCAATCGCCGCGCGATGGCGAAGGCGGGCGTCGACAGCGCACGTTCGTCGCGGCTCGCGCCGACCATCGCCTGCACGTCGAGGCTTGACTCCTGCTCGACCGCGGAGACGATCGCCGCCTGGCGGATGACGCCCACGAAGCGGCCCTCGACATTGACGACCGGCAGTTCGGTGATCGGCTGTTGCTGCAGGCGCTCGACGAAAACCTCGCGCGGCTCCAGATCGTTGGCGACGGCGATCAGCGGCTTCATCAGTTCGGCCAATGGCGTCGCTTCCTCGGCCACCGCCAGGTCCTGAATCTCGACACGGCCGATAAGGCGCGCCTGATCGTCGACAACGAACAGTTCACGCAGTCCGCGCCTCGCGAGCCCCTTGAGCCGCAGCAGCGCATCACCCACGCTCATGCCGGTGCGCAGCCAGGCGACACGTGGGTCCATCAGGTGGCCGGCGACGTCGTGCGGATAGGACATCAGCTCGCGCAGCTCACGCGCGATCTCGCCCTGCATGCCGGCGAGCAGCGATTCGCGCAGCGCCGGATCCGCCTGCGACAGCGCGGCGGCGCTTGCCGCCGGCTCGGCCTCGGTGAGAACGAGCAACGAGAGCGCCTCCGGCATCGCGCCGAGCAGCGCGGCCGCGACATCCGACGCGAGCGACTCCCAGACGCGCACGCGCACCACCTCGGGCTGCTCGGCGAGCAACGCGGCAGCATCGGCAAGCGGCATGCGTTCAATCTGGTGCGCCGCTTCGCGTGGGAAGTCGAGCAGGAAGCGCCGGCCGAGCGCCGCCGCCGCGGCGCGCAGCGTGCCTTCGTCGCCGATCGGAGCTTGCGCGACGGGGGTCATCGCAGCGCCCGCCGGGCCGCCCCAAGGGCGCTGCGCTCCCCCTCGGGGGGCAGTGAACGAAGTGAGCTTGGGGGCTTCATCTGCGTCCCCTCGCGTCGGGCATCAACGCGCCGAGCAGCGCCTGGATCAACGCCGAAACCGCGAGCCAGTACGCGGACGCGACGAAGCCGGCCGCGCCCTGCGCGCCATCGACCGGTCGCTGCACGGTTGCCGCCGCGGCGTCGCGCAGTTCGGCGAGCGTCACGCTGCCGAGCAAACGGCCGCCGTGCTCGACGACCGCCGCGAGCGGATCGCGCGCGAGCGCCGGTTCTTCGACCGCAGTGGTGACTGGCATCAGTGCCGGCAGCTTCACGATCGGCTGGCGCAGCGCGCCCAGCGGCGTCGATGGCGGCGCCTTAAGCAGGCGCGCAGCGCTGACC
>JBDTSN010000181.1:0-5344 GCA_039931145.1 Burkholderiales bacterium
GATCGTCACCAACCTCGTGATGCTGCCACTTGCCGCGTCCTACGTTCAGGTCGGGCGCGACTACGCGGCGAATCAGGTTGTGGAGCGCGATCGGCGCGCCAGCTGGCTGCGCTGGATCGCGCAACTGGCCAAGCCGAAGCCGGCGCTCGCCGTGCTCGCCGTGGCGGCCATCGTCCTCGTTGGCACCTCCTGGTACAGCCGGGATCGGGTTGTCGGCACGCTCCAAGCGGGTGCCCCTGAGCTGCGCGCCGACGCGCGATTCAACCTGGACGCGGTAGCCATATCGTCGAACTACGACGCCGGCCTCGACTGGCTGACCGTGATCTTCGAGGCGGCGCCCGACTCATGCGAGGCGGTTGCAATCGGCCTCTACCAGGATCGCTTCGTGTATGCGATGCGCGAAGTTCCGGGCGTGCTCTCGATCGACTCCTACGCGTCGCAATTGCGCCAGTTCAACGAGGGCTACAACGAGGGCAATCCGAAGATGGCGGTCGTCCCGATCGACCCTGCCAACTACGCTGGTCTGTCGGTCGAGGTCTCACGCTTACCGGGCACGATGCGCAAGGACTGCAGCATGACGGCCGTACATCTCTATCTCAAGGACCACAAGACGACAACGATCAATGGCGTCATTGCCGCGGTCAAGCAGTACCGCGATACGCAGCCGCTGGCCGGCGTGAAGATACGGCTCGCGGCGGGCAACGCCGGCGTGCTGGCTGCGATCAACGAAGCAGTCGAAAAGGCCGAACTGCCGATGATGCTCAACGTCTATGGCGTGATCATCATCCTCGTCTTCGTCGTCTATCGTGACTGGCGCGCCGTACTCGCGTGCTGTCTGCCGCTGACGGTGGGCACCTTCGTCGGCTACGCGTTCATGAAGGCGCTCGGCATCGGGCTCACGGTCGCGACACTGCCGGTGATGGTGCTCGCCGTCGGCATCGGCGTCGACTACGCGTTCTACATCTACAACCGGTTGCAGTTGCATCTGGCAGACGGCCAGCCAATCGTCAAAGCGGTGGAACACTCGATTCTCGAAGTGGGCATGGCGACGATCTTCACCGCCATCACGCTCGCTGTCGGTGTCGCGACGTGGTCGTTCTCCGACCTCAAGTTCCAGGCTGACATGGGCAAGTTGCTCGCCTTCATGTTCATGATCAACATGGTCATGGCGATGACGGTGCTGCCGGCGTTCGCCGTCTGGCTCAACCGTCTGTTCCCGCGTCGCGGCCCGGTGCGTGCCGCCGCGCTGCTGCATCACTGAAATCCTGTGATGACGAACTGCAAACTCCGATGGCTGCTCGCGGTGACGCTACTCGGCGCACATTCACTTGCTGCCGGCGCTGGCGCCGAGCCGGATCTCAAGCGCGTCTATCCCCAGGCAGCGGTCATCGTCCCTGCGGCAAAGACGGCGATGATTCTGGGCATGGCAAGGGCCGGCGCTCGCGTCGTCGCGGTCGGCGAGCAAGGCGTCGTCCTGCTTCGCGACGCCCCCGATGCGCCGCTGCGGCAGGCCAAAACCGTACCCGTTGACGCGACGCTCACAGCCGTGGATTTCGTCGATGCACAGCACGGCTGGGCCGTCGGCCAGTGGGGTGTGATCCTCGCCACGACGGACGGCGGTGAACACTGGCAACAGCAGCGGCTCGATATCGACAACGACCGGCCGTTGTTCGCAGTCCACTTCATCGATGCCGAGCATGGCGTCGCGGTCGGGCTCTGGTCGCTCGTGTTGACCACCGCTGATGGCGGCAAGACGTGGATCGAGCGCAAGGTGGAGCCACCGCCCGATTCGAGCCGCGCCGACCTCAATTTGCTCGGGCTCTTCGGCGACAGCCAGGGTACGCTCTACGCGACGGGCGAGCGCGGCATGGTCTTGAAATCGACCGACCAGGGCGCGAGCTGGCGCTATCTGCCGACCGGCTACAAGGGGTCGCTCTGGACCGGCATCGCGCTCGACGACGGCAGCCTGCTCGTCGGCGGGCAGCGCGGATCGCTCTTTCGCAGCGACGACGGCGGCGAACACTGGACGGCCGTCGAGAGCGGCGGCAAGCACTCGATCACCGCGTTCGCAAAGCAGGGAGCGAATGTCGTTGCCGTCGGCCTCGAAGGCTTCGTCGCGTTCAGCAGCGACAACGGACGAACTTTCAGCGCGCAAACACGCGCCGATCGCCTCGCGCTGACCGCTGCACTCGCCGATGGCAAAGGACGCTGGATGTTCGGGTCGCGCGCCGGCCTGGTCGCCGAGCCCGCACGCTGAAGCGACGCTGCGCGGTGCCCGGGGTCCGTCGCGTCGTCGCATCGGTCCGCAATGCGAACGGCTGACGACGACGGCTGCGGTGCGCGGCACCGGCCGCCGCTGTCTCAACCGCCGAGATAGGCTGCCAGAACCTTCGGGTCGTCGAGCAAGGCCGCGCCGCTGCCGTCGAGCACGATGCGGCCGCTCTCGAGCACGTAGCCGTGGCCGGCGATCTTCAGCGCCTGGCGAACGTTCTGTTCGACGAGGAAGATCGTCAAGCCTTCGGCGTTGATCTCGCGCAGCTTGCGAAAAATGTCCTGCACGATGATCGGCGCCAAGCCCATCGACGGTTCGTCGAGCAGCAGCAGGCGCGGTCGCGCAAGCAGCGCGCGGCCGATCGCGAGCATTTGCTGCTCACCGCCGGACAAGTTGCCAGCCATTCCATCGATGCGTTCGCCAAGCCGCGGAAAGAGCGTGATCACGCGTTCCAGATCTCCGGCAATCGCTGCCCGATCCTTGCGTCGGTAGGCGCCGAGTTCGAGGTTCTCGCGCACCGACAGGGTCGTCAGAATCGCGCGGCCTTCAGCCACCTGCACCAGGCCGCGTTCGACGATCTGGTGCGTTTTCAGCTTCGTCAGTTCCTCGCCTTCGAACCGGATTGATCCGGCCTTTGGTTTCACGAGCCCCGAAAGCGCCAGCAGCGTCGTCGACTTGCCGGCGCCGTTGGCGCCGACGAGGGTGCGGATTTCGCCCGCGTTGACCTCAAAGCCGATGCCTTGCACCGCTTCGATGTGTCCGTAGGCCACCTGCAGGTCGCGCACCTCGAGCAGCGAAGTCATGACAGCCCCTCGTCCGGCGGGTACGTCGGCCGATCCCCCGAGGGGATGCGGGCCGGCTTGGGAGCGGCCCGGCGCTCGGCCCGCCTCATGACAGCCCCTCGTCCGGCGGGTACGTCGGCCGGCCTTGCAGGCCGCGCCGAGCCACAGGCTCGGCCCTTCGCCAGGCGCAGACAGTCCGCAGGGACTGTCTGCGTCCGGCCTCAGCCCCCGAGGGGATGCGGGCCGGCTTGGGAGCGGCCCGGCGCTCGGCCCGCGAGGTCCCGGTTGACGCTGGCTTTCTCACGCGGCCACCGCGTCATCTTCGCGGCCGAGATAGGCCTCGATCACGGCCGGGTCGTTCTTGATCTGCTCGGGCGAACCCTCGGCGATGATCTCGCCGAAATTGAGTACCGCGATGCGTTCGCACAGCCCCATCACGAAACGCATGTCATGCTCGATCATGAAGATGGTGAAGCCGCGTTCTGCGATCTTTTCGATCACGCTCATCAGTTCGAGCTTCTCGGCGGTGTTCATGCCGGCTACCGGCTCGTCGAGCAGCAGCAGCTTGGGTCGCGTGGCCAGCGCGCGAGCGAGTTCGAGCTTGCGCTGCTCGCCATAGGACAGTTCGTCGGCAGTTTCGAGCGCCTTTACATCCAACCCGACCCAGCCGAGTAATTCATGCGCACGCTCGCGCGCCGCAGCTTCCTTCGCACGAAAAGCCGGCAGCGAGAACAGCCAGCCCGGCACGCCGTAGTTCAGTTGCGCATGCATGCCGACGACGACGTTCTCGAGCAACGTCATCTGCTTGAAGACGCGGATGTTCTGGAACGTGCGCCCCAAGCCGCGGCGCGTGATGCGATGCGGCTTCACGCCGACCAGGCTGCGACCGGCGAATTCGATCTTGCCGCCGCTCGGTGCGAGCAGGCCCGTCACCAGATTGAACACCGTTGTCTTGCCGGCGCCGTTCGGGCCGATCAGGCCGAAGATGCGGCCCTCGGGCACCGAGAAACTCACGTCGTGCAGGACGTTGAGGCCACCGAAGTTCTTCGAGATGCCGGCGAGCTTGAGCATCAGCGCGGCCCCCGCTGCAGCCAGCCCTTGAGGCGCCGCGGATCCCACAGACCGGTCGGCAGGAACAGCACGATCAGCACCAGGATCAAGCCGTTGACCATCGTGCGGGCGTTGCCGAAGTCGCGCAGCGCTTCGGGCAGCACGGTGATGATGAAGGCGCCGATCACCGGCCCCGGCAGCCCGCCGATGCCGCCGAGAATCGCCATCGTCAGGATCTCGACGCCGCGGTCGAAACCGTATTCGCTCGGACCGATGAAGAAAGTCAGGTGCGCGTTCAACGCACCCGCGAGGCCGGCGATGCCGGCGCCGAGAGCGAATGCGAGCATCTTGTGCGCATCGACGGCAATGCCCATCAGCGAAGCGGCGACCTCGTCGCCATCGATCGCCTCGAAGGCGCGTCCGATGCGCGAGCGGCGCATCCGCCACAGCACAGCCAAGGTCAACACGAGCGCTAGCGCGACGTGCCACCACTGTGTCAGTTGTGGGATGCCGTTCAGCCCGAGGGCGCCGCCGGTGAGGCCCTCCGCGTTCAGCACGCCAACGCGCACGACTTCACCGAAGGCGAGCGTCGCCATCGCCAGATAGACGCCCGACAGACGCAGCGTCGGCACGCCGATGACGAGCGCGGCCAGGATCGGCGCCGCCATGCCGCCGGCCAACGCGATCGGAAACGGCCAACCCAGGTTCATCGTGATCAGCGCGGCAGTGTAGGCGCCGATCCCCATGAACGCAGCATTCGCGAGAGCCAGCAGGCCGCACGCGAGCGTCAGCCAGATCGACAGGGCGAGCAGCGCATTGATGCCGATGCCCAGCACCAGGTTGCTGTAGACCGCCCAGAAATTGTCGAAGCTCTCCATCAATCAGGGCTGCGTGACCGGGCTCACGCCTTGCGCTCCATGACCTTGCCGAACATGCCTTGCGGACGCAGCAGCAAGACGATGAACAGCAGCCCGAAGGCCACCGCGTCGCGCATCGACGAGCCGATGTAGGCCACCGAAAGGACTTCTGCAAAGCCGAGGAACAGGCCGCCGATCAACGCGCCGCGGATATCGCCCATGCCACCGAGGATGATGACGGCGATACCCTTGTGCAGCATCGGCTGGCCCATCAGCGGGAACACGGCGTTCGAATACAGAGCGATCAGCACGCCGGCAATCCCGCCAAGCGCCGCGGCGACGAACGAGGTCAGATAGAACAGCCCTTCGACGTTGATGCCGAG
>JBDTSN010000182.1:0-5328 GCA_039931145.1 Burkholderiales bacterium
CTCAATCATCGAGAGCGTGCGTATCTCCGCGATGGTCGTGCTGCTGATCACCGGCGCCGTGCTCTTCGGGCGCTTCCTCACGGTCTCGCGCCTGCCCTTCGAACTCGCGGACTGGGCCGCCGCGCTGCCGGTGCCGCCCGGCGTGGTTCTGATCGTCGTCCTGCTGATCTACCTGATCGGCGGCGCGCTGATGGACGCACTCGGCTTCCTGGTGGTGACGATTCCGATCTTCTTCCCGCTCGCCGCGGCGCTCGGCTACGACCCGGTCTGGTACACGATCATCCTCACCATCGTCACAACGATGGGTGCGATCACGCCGCCGGTGGGCGTCAACGTGTTCATCGTCCAGGGCCTGGCGCCCGACATCCCGCTGCAGACCATCTTCCGCGGTGTCGCCTACTTCTTCCTCGCGTATGTGCTGTGCATCGCGGTGATGTGGCTGTGGCCCGCGACGGTGCTCGCGCTGCCCAATGCGTTGCTCGGTTGAACGTGGCAACGCACGCGGCTGAGTGCGCAGTCCAGATGCGGCTCAGCGCCTGGCTTTGACCGGTCTGCGCTCGAGCGCCGTATCGACGATCTCGTACTTCGACAGATCGACAGCCTGAAACTTCACGCGCTCGAAGCGCTGGCGCGGGGCGCCGAACGGCACCAGCGCATCCATGCCGAGCTTGGTGATCGTGCCGCCCTTGCCGTCCGCGTTGACCGTCACGATCGGGTTCAGGATGTGGCCGTCTTCGTTCGGCAACAAGACGAGGTCGAGATCGGGATCGAAGCGCGTCGTCACCGCCCAGTCGACATCCACTGCATCTCGCAGGTTGACATCGATGTCGACGACGATCACGCGCTGCAGCGGCTTGAAGGCGCGGAAGGTGGCGCGGATCGCATCCTGGCCGATGCCCTTGCGCGTGTTGCGCACCTGCACCACGGCCTCGTAAAAACCGCAGCCGCCGTGCGGCAGATAGACAGCGACGAGTTCCGGAATCTCGCGCTTGACGGCATGGAAGATTGCCGCTTCGGCGGTGAAGCCGACCGCGTTCCACACTTCCATTCCCGAGATCACGGTGTGCAGCACCGGCTGCGCACGGCGCGTGATCGCCAGCACCCGCATCACCCAGCGCTTGGCGCGTTCACCGTAGTAGCCGGTGACTTCGCCGAACGGCGCTTCGGTCTCGCGCACTCCGGGCAGGATTTCCGCCTCAATGACGAACTGCGCATCGGCGTAGGCCGGCACGTCGACCGTCTGTGCCTGAACGTAGTCGATGCCGCGCCCGATCAGATGATGCGCGACACGGTTCTTGCCGTCGCCCAGACGCGGCAGCGCCGACACGATCCACGGCGCGAGCCCGACGCCGTTGCTGATCGTCACCGGCAGCGGCTCGCCACGCTGCTCCATGATCTCGACGTACTCGCCCAGATGGCGGCCCGGGTCGATCAGGAAGGTGATCCGGTCCCTGCGCACCAGCATCAGGCGATGGATCGAGACATTCGTCGCGCCGGTCAGCGGGTTGCGCACCATGACGAGCGAAGAATCGAGATAACGCCCGCCGTCCTTTAGCGCGTGCACCGG
The DNA here is from genome assembly GCA_039931145.1 of Burkholderiales bacterium. Taxonomy (GTDB): domain Bacteria; phylum Pseudomonadota; class Gammaproteobacteria; order Burkholderiales; family Burkholderiaceae_C; genus CAIKUF01. The sequence goes on from JBDTSN010000182.1 coordinate 1,568, forward strand.
TGCGGGCAGGCGCGACAGATCGACACGCTCCTCGATCACCTCGTTGGCCGGGGCGCGCTTGCGCAAACGCCCAGGCAGCGCCTCGTGATCCTTCTGCCACGCGGTGATCGCGCGCGCGATCGCGAACGGCACTTCCTCGGTCGGCAGGCCGAACAGCGAGGCGACGATATCGCGGTTCCACAGCAGCCCGGTGAGTACCGGCATGTCGCTGCCCAAGACGTTCTCGAACAGCACGCACTTGCCGCCTTCGAGGCGCTGGGCGACACCCGCGAGTTCGAACTTGGGGTCGACTTCGCTCTTGACGCGCAGCAACTGGCCCGACTTGTCGAGGAATTCGATGCACGCGCCGAGATCGACGAGGCGCCTGGCTTGCGCCGGCGTCGGCTTTGCGGCGACTGACTTCACTTTCCGGTTCTGGATCATGTGCTTCCCGCTTCGGCCCGACAACCGGAAAGTTTATCGACTCGGCGCGACGACGCACCGCCGCACCTGCCACTACATCTCCCGCGCCAGCCGCGGATCGAACAGATCACGCAGCTCGTCGCCGATCAAGTTCAACCCGAGCACAGCGAACACGACCGCGAGGCCAGGGAACACCGCGAGCGGCGGCACTTGACATAGGTGGCTTCATATGTGACCATAATGGCACATATGAAGCCACAATCTGCCCCCGACAGCGACCAGCTTGACGCGGTCTTCTTCGCGCTCGCGTCCGAGCCGCGCCGGCGCATCCTCGACTTTTTGAAGAAGGAGCCCGGAAGCAACGTCAACCGCGTCTGCGCCGATCTGGAGCATCTGATAGGGCGGTTCGCCGTGATGAAGCATCTGGCAACGCTCGAGGCCGCCGGCCTCGTCATCGCCGAGCGCGCGGGCCGCGAGCGCCGGCTTTGGTTCGATCCGACGCCGATCCAGTGGATCCACGATCGATGGACCACCGAGTTCAGCGCCTATTGGGCGGCGCGCCTGACTCGGCTGAAGTTCAGCGCCGAGGGGGCCGAAGTGACCCGTCTGCCGACCCCCACCACCAGAGGACGCCATCATGGCTGACGACACGACTTCCCCGGACGCGTTGTTTCGCATCGTGATCCAGGCCGACATTCAGCGCGTCTGGCACGAGCTGACCAAGACCGGCGAAGCTCAGGGCGCGGTGTTCAACGCCTGGCTGCACACCACCGGCCTCGTGCCCGGCGGGCGACTGCAGATGCGCGCCGGCACCGGCAAGCATGTGCTCGTGGTCGGGGAAGTGCTGGAGTTCGATCCGCCACACCGATTCGTCCATAGCCACCGCTTCACGCAGTACGACGATCCGGTCTGCCAGGTGGCGTACGAACTCAAGCCCGTGGCCGGCGGCGTGGAGGTGACCCTGTGCGTGCGCGGCATGCCTGCGGGAACGCGCACGGCCAAGAGCATGCAGAGTGGCGGTCACGCGATCCTGAAAGCGCTGAAGGCGATTGCCGAGACCGGCCAGCCGGCGCTTGGAACACGACTGATGTACGCAGCCTTCGACGCACTCGAGTTCGTACTGCCCAAGCGGACGCGCAGTGATCATTGGCCGCTGTGACCCGACCGAACCCCACCAGGAGACTAGACCATGGCCGATCCCAAAGCCGCCGTCGCCAACCAGCTTCGAAACATCGAAACCAAGACGGGGAAGAGCTTCGCGCAACTGTGTCGGCTGGTTGCCGACAGCGGCCTGACGAAGGTCGGCGAACAGCGCTCGATGCTGATGGAAGCACTCGGCCTCGGCTACGGCGACGCCAACACGCTGGCACTGCAAGCGAAAGCGGCGCTTGTCGCGACGCCCGCCGCTGTCGATCCGCTCGACGCGATCTATGGCGGCGCCAAGGCGCCGCTGCGCGCGCTGCACGAGCAGCTGAGCGCGCAGATCGACAAACTCGGCGACCATGAGAAAGCCCCGAAGAAGACGTACATCAGCCTGCGGCGCAAGAAGCAGTTCGCGATGCTCGGCCCGGCCACCAAGGACCAAATCGAGCTTGGGCTCAACGCCAAGGGGCTGAGGGCGTCTGCACGCCTGAAAACTTTGCCCACGGGCGGCATGTGCCAGTACACCGTGCGCCTGTCCGATGCAGGCGAGATCGACGCTGAGCTGATGGCCTGGGTGCGCGCGGCCTTCGACGCGGCGGGCTGATGGCGGCGCCAAAAACTCCCAGCCATGCGGCCTTTCCGGAGATGAATCCGATGAACACCACCCCCAAGCGCTCGACCCTTGCACTGCTTGCCGGCCTGCTGCTCGCGCCTGCCGCAGTGCTTTACGCGCATGCCAACGAGCGGCGCCAGCAATTCATCTACATCTTGCGAGTCGCGCCCAGGTTCCAGGACGTTCGCGAGTGGACGGACAAGGAAGCTGCCGTTGTTGCGAGGCACTTCGAACGGCTGTCGAAGGCAACCGCCGAGGGCCAGGTGATTCTTGCGGGACGAACCACTGAAGGCCTGGATGCGACCTTCGGCATCGTGGTCTTCGAGGCCGAGACACTCGACCAGGCCAGGGCGTTCATGCAAAGTGATCCGGTTGTTGCGGCCGGCCTCATGTCGGCGACTCTGCACCCGTACGCGGTGGCACTGCAACGCAGGCCGCGGGTCGAGTAGGCGTGACGAATGGGTTGCGTTGTCGACGCCGTCGACCGCGGCTCAGCAAGAAGGGCGGCTGCGAGTTAGCGCGATGCGTGCGCGAATCCGGCTGCGTCGGCTGCACCGACGAGTCGGGCCATGGCCGGTGAGCAAGTCGGTGCCTCAGCGCTCCCGCGCCAAACGCGGATCGAACAGATCGCGCAGCCCGTCGCCGAGCAAGTTCAATCCGAGCACCGCGAAAACGATCGCGAGGCCCGGGAACACCGCGAGCCGCGGCGCCTGGAAAAGCAGCGTTTGCGCTTCACTCAGCATCCGCCCCCACGACGGCTGCGGCGGCTGCGTGCCGAGGCCGAGGAAGGAGAGCGCCGCCTCGGCCAGGATCGCGATCGCGAAGCGGATCGTGCCCTGCACGATCAGCACCGAGGCGATGTTGGGCAGGACGTGTTCGATCGTGATCCGGAATCGCCCCTTACCCGCGGCGCGCGCGGCAAGCACGTACTCGCTCGCCCAGACGACGTTTGCCGACGCGCGTGTGATACGCGCGAAGGTCGGGATGTTGTAGATGCCGATCGCGATGATCGAATTCACGATGCCAGGGCCGAAGACGGCCGTCATCATGATTGCCGAGAGGATCGCCGGGAACGCGAAGCCGAAGTCGGCGACGCGCATGATGAGCTCTTCGACCCAGCCGCGGCGCGCCGACGCGAGCAGGCCGAACGCGGTGCCGACGAGGAGGCCGATGCCGACCGCGATGACGCCAACGAGGATCGAGTTGCGCGCGCCGACGAGCAGCAGCGAAGCGACGTCGCGGCCGAGCGTGTCGGTGCCGAGCCAGTGCGCGGCCGAGGGCAGCTGCAGCTTGGCCGGGATGTCGATCTCGTACGGCGACCATGGCGTCCAGACGAGCGAGAGCAGCGCCGCGCCGAGCAGCAGCAGCGTCAGCACGCTACCGAGCGCGAAGCTGCGGTGACGCCGCGCGCGGCGCCAGAAGCCGGGAGCGGCAGCCATCATTTCACCTGATTGGCGGCGTGTCTCAGCAGCCACCCGACCGCATCTTCACCCCTTCCCCCACTGGGGGAAGGCCGGGATGGGGGCCGAGCGGTGGCGAAGAATGCAGCGGCGCCAGCCCCCACTTGCAGTGCGCGCCCCGGCTTGCAAGCCGGAGCCGCTGC
>JBDTSN010000183.1:0-5313 GCA_039931145.1 Burkholderiales bacterium
TCTGCGACTGGCTGACACCCACCACCGACCTGCTCAACGACCGCGGCATGATGGGTGACGGCGTGATCGACATCCCGAAGATTCGCGCGCTCGTCGAGGCGCAGGGCTTCGCGGGTTACAGCGAGGTGGAAATCTTCTCGGCCGCCAACTGGTGGCAGCGCGACGGCAGCGAGGTGCTCGACACCTGCATCGAGCGCCACCGACGCTGCGTGTAGCTAAGGGAGGCGAGTTCAGCCGGGCGCCGGGCCGCCCCAAGCCCGGCTGCTCCCCCACGGGGGGCAGCGAAGGCGCGAAGCGACAAGCTTGGGGGCCAACTCAGGCCGGAGCCGGCACGCCGATGGTGCGACGCACGCGCCGCACGCTGAACGCATTGACGATCAGCACGCCCTGCAGGATCGCGAGCGCCAGAAACACCGAGCGAAACTGCTGCAGATCCATCAGGTGGCCGATGATCAGAGGGATCACGGCCTGACCGATGTCGAGGCCCGAATAGACGACACCATAGACGCGGCCCGTCGCGTTGTCGGGTGCGGCGCGCTTGACGATGATGTCGCGCGACGGCCCCGCGGTACCGGTGACAAAGCCCATCACGCCGAACAGCACCGGTACGGCAGCCGACGGCATCGTCACGTAACCGAGCACAACGGCGACGATCGCCGCGACGCCGAAACCGAAGCCGACGATGCGCTCGCTGCGCTCGTGATTCGATGCGAGAAAGCCGCCGGCGACCATACCGCCCGCACTGCAGACCATGTAGACGGTGAGGCACATCGCCGCGAGTTCGGTCGGCACATCGTGCAGTCGTCCGGCAGCCGCGGGGGCGAAGCTCTGGATCACCGAGAGTGCACCGGCATAGAAGAAGAAGAAACCGAAGCACATCCAGACGGCCGGAATGCGCAGGAAGTCGAGCGCACCTTCGACCGCCAGCCCGCCATCGCTGACCTTGGGCGACGGCGGCAAGGGCTCGAGCTCGAGATGGCGTCGGAAAACAACCACCACTGCGAGCACCGCAAAGACGAGCACCGCGGCACTCGCGAGCGCGACGCGCCACGAGAAGGCGACCGTGATCGGCACCAACAGTGCCGGCGCCAGCGCCCAGCCAAGGCTGCCGCTGATGCCATGCAGGCTGTAGGCGTGGCCGAGGTACGCCTTTGCCACCTTGCGGTTGATCAGCGAGTAGTCGACCGGGTGAAACACGCCGTTGCCGGTGCCAGCGACGACCGAAAACACCGCGAGCATCGCGTAGCTCGTGCTCATCGAGTAGCCGACGGCAGCACAGCCGATGAGCGCCAACCCGGTGATCAGGACCGGGCGCGGGCCGAAGCGATCGACCCAGAAGCCGGAGAGCGTCTGAGTCACGCACGAGACGATGAAAAAGATCGTCATCAGGAAGCCGAGTTCGGCGAAGCCGACGCCGAACGCATCTTTCAACCAAGGAAAGAGCGGCGCGAGCAGAAGCTGGCTGAAGTGGCTGATGCTGTGGGCGCCACCAATGAGCGCCATCAGCTTGGCATCGCGCCGCCAGGGCGGCGCAGCGGGGGAAGCGGATTGCATGCCCACACTGTAGATGCGGCAGCATCGGCAGGGTTACGATAGCCTGCCAAGTTCTATCGAGTTTCAGCCAAGTGTCTCGACCCAACACCGCCAGCCCCACGCCCGCCGCACGCACGCAGCGCGCGACGCGCGCACCGACCGACGCGACGCGCTTCGCGCCGACCTCCGAACGTTCTGTGCGCGCGCACACTCAGTTCGTCGACCCGGACACCGACATCGAGCCGCACAGCCACCTCTGGGCGCAGGTCTCGATCGCCGCATCCGGCGTCGCGCGCATCACAGCGGGCGACGCGACTTACCTCGTGCCGGCCTGGCGCGCGATCTGGATTCCGCCCGGTGTCGAGCATGTGGTCGGCGTCGTCGAGGCGGCCGAACTGCTGACGCTCTACATCCTGCCGCAGGACGGCCGTGCAGCGCCGGTCGCTGGGTCGACAGCGGACTGGGAGCACTGCAGGGTGCTCGACGTGACGCCGCTGCTGCGTGAACTCGTGCTTCAAGTCGACAAGACGGACGATCGACACGCACCGCGGTCCGCGCCATGGCTCGCGCGCGAACAGCGTCTCGGCGAACTCGTGCTCGACGAACTCGCTCGCGCCGCCTCCGTGCGCCTGGGCATCGCATTACCTGCCGATAAGCGGCTGCGCGCCTTGTGCCAGGCGGTTCTCGAAGATCCGCGACGGCACGCCACACTCGCCGGTTGGGCGCGCGAAGCGGGCGCGAGCGAACGCACCATCGCACGCCTCTTTCGCGACGAGCTCGACACGAGTTTTGGCCCGTGGCGGCAGCAGGTGCTTCTCGGGCGCGCGCTCACACTCGCAACACAGGGCAAGCCGATGGGGCTGATCGCCGCCGAGCTCGGCTACGCAAGCGCGAGCGCCTTCACGGCGATGGTGCGGCGTTCTGTCGGCGTGCCGCCGAGCCGCTTCTTCGCACGCGGTTGAACCTCGACGCGTCATTCGGCGTCGGATCCGCAGCCAAGACGCCGCAATAAACGACCGTGATTCGAGCCTCTTCGACGACACGCGCCAGGACGCGCGCGGGAAAAGCCGGGCTCGCCCCGTGCTGTTCGCGGCTTGCGCAGCAGCGTCGCGCGTCACACTTCCGCGCATGAGTGCCGATTTCGAATCGATTCACAACCATCACGAAACTTCGGTGTTCGAAGCGATCTCGGCTGCGGCACCCGACTACCCACTCGTGACGGACAACGACCTGCTGCCCGATGTCGCCTGCGTGGCGCTGAACCGGCTCCCGCCGCGCTACATCCGCCACAAGGCCGACATGAGCTTTTATCTCTCAGAGCGCGAGCGCAGCGAGGATGCACGCGCCGTCGGCGACGCGGTGCGCTTCGCGTTCGGATATGTGCAGGCGCGCCGGGTCATGAAAGTACGCGGCTGAGTTCGATCGGTCAGCCGCGTGCCTTCGCCGCACTGCGCCTTGGTGACAAGAAAGCTGCGCTCCTGCGGGGTATACAGGCAGGTCGGGTGAAACTGGATCAACGGCATGATTCGAACACGGCAGCCGGCGCGCCACGCCATCGCCATAGCGTCGCCGGTTGCGGTGCCGGGATTGCCCGTATCGCTGTAGACCTTGCCGACGCCGCAGTCAAGGCAGAGCGGCCGACTCTATCGATCGGACCGGGGATTGCGCCTCGCGGGATTCAGGATTGCGCGCTAGATTTCACACTTAGCACCGGAGCCCGTACGCACGCGAGCCGTCGTTGTTGTCCACTCCGCGTGATCGGCGCGAACCGGATGCGCCACAGCGCTATGCTTGCGACCGTTCAGCCGCCGCCCGCAACCTGCGCTGTCAGGACTTACAACCCAACATGAACGCACCCACGCCCGAGGGCTCCGATCCCACCGCCCCCCGGCCGCAAAGTCGGGTGAGCGAGTTGATCGACGGTTGGCAAGCGACGCGCGCGCAGACAGTGCTCGCGACGCGCTTCGTCGCCAACAAGGACGAATATCTCGCCGCCGAGGCGAAGGACATCGGCCGCGCGGTGGGCGACAAGCTGCGCGAGCTGTTCGTCTCGTGCGATCCGGCGCCGGCGCTGCTGCAGCAGTTTGACCATTCGCGCCCTGAGTTCATCGCCGTGCACGACATCGGCACCAGCTCATCGCGCAAGCTGCTTGCCGATGTCGCCACCGCGACCGGCCTGCCAGTGAAGAAGCTCGCGATCCGGCGCCAGGGCTACGGCACGACGCTCGCGACGCTCGAGTTCATCGAATTCCCGGCCGGCGAGGGCGGCGCATTGCGCGTCTACAGCACCGAAGCCGACGCCGACACGGTGTCGCGTCACGGCCTGGCGCGCGTGCTGCTCGCCTACAGCCGGCTCGGGGTGCTGATGGTCGGCGACCTGCCGGCGCATGCGCTCGCCGCGGCGTTCAAGCCTTTGCGCGACGACATCATCACCGGGCCGTGGCCGAACCGCGATCTGCTGCTGCTGCCGCTCGCCGCGACCGGCGCGCTCGCGGCGCAAAGCGCCGACCTCGGGCGCGGCACCGGCATCACCGTGCGCAGCACGCCGGCCGTGCAGCGGCCTTCGGACGCGTGGAACTTCATCAACGGCACCTGGAGCCGGCTGCGTGCACAGATCGCTGCAACCGGACTCGTCGTGCCGGCGCTGAGTGCCGGCCCCGCGGTGGCCAACACGGGCGGCACGAACGCTGCTGTCCCTGCGACGCCGGCCTCCGCGTTTGGGCCGAACGCAGTCACACCCAAGCTGCAGCCGCTTTCACTGCGGCCGATGCCACCCTTGCCCCAAGCGGTTGCCGTTTCGCAGCGCGCACAACTGGATGAAGCGCTGGCAGCGCAGATGTCGCACTATGTCGAGCAGTTGCACAAGCTCAACGGCATGCTCGACTGCTGCGTGTTCGAAGTCGCGAGCGGTCGCCAGGTCGCGCATGCGGGCGAAATGCCTGACGCGGACAACCTCGCGTCCGCGGCAACCACGCTACTCGGCGCGATCGTTCGCACCGGGCGCAGGCTGGGCCTTGCCGCCGACCTGCCCGAGGCTGCCATCACCCTCGACACGCGTCACCTCGTGCTGCGTGGCGTGCCGCGCCACCCGGAGCTGATGCTGCACGCCGTGCTCGACAAGCAGCACGCCAACCTGACGCTGGCGCGCCTGCAGATTCAGCGCATGGACGACATGTTCGACGATCACCGCGGCTGAGTGGCGACTTGCGTCGCTTCAGTGCACCACTCTTTCGAAGCTGAACTCGCCGTTCTTGACGCTGACCGGAATCACGTCCTTCGGGCCAAAGCGGCCTTCGAGGATCAGCTTCGCGACCGGGTTCTCGATGCGCTGCTGGATCGCGCGCTTGAGGGGCCGCGCGCCGAACGCCACATCGAAGCCGACCTTCGCGAGTTCGACGAGCGCCTGCGGCGAGACGTCGAGTTTCATGTCCATCTTCTCCAGCCGCGCGCCGAGCACCCTCAGCTGAATCTTCGCGATCGCCTCGATGTTCTTCGCATCGAGTGCGTGGAACACGACGACCTCGTCGATCCGGTTAAGGAACTCGGGGCGGAAGTGCTGCTTGACTTCGACCCACACCGCGTCACGAATTTCCTCGCTCGGCCGGCCCGCCATCTGCATGATCTGGTGTGAGCCGAGATTGCTCGTCATCACGATCACCGTGTTCTTAAAGTCGACCGTGCGGCCCTGGCCGTCGGTAAGGCGCCCGTCGTCGAGCACCTGCAGCAGCACGTTGAAGACGTCCGGGTGCGCCTTCTCGACCTCGTCGAGCAGCAGCACGC
>JBDTSN010000184.1:0-5296 GCA_039931145.1 Burkholderiales bacterium
AGCATCGGCATCAGGTACTCGAACATCGAGCCACTCCACGACAGCAGCACCGGCCCGCCGGCGGCGCCGGTCAGCAGGCGGCCGAGCGCGAACCAGCTTTCCTGCCCGATCTGGCCTTGCGCAATGGCAACGAAGACGCCCAGGCGCGCCTCGGACGCCAGCAGGTCGTAGTAGCCCGTGTCGACACGCCGCTCGTCGACGTTATAGCCAATGGTCATCAGGTGCCGCACCTCGTCGTAGAGGAACCCCTGCTCCATCTTGGCCAGGGTACCGACGCTTGCGGCGAGATCGTCGATGTCGCACAGGTATTGTCGCGCCAGGTCTGCGCTGGCCTGACGAGTTCGCGCGTTGCCTGGGACGCCCTCGGGGACAGGGCGCGTCGCGATCTGGCGCAGGGTAGGCGTGCCGTCGCGCCGGTCATCGCCGTGTGCCTCCACTGGAGCGAGTGCGCGCAAGTCGTCGCGCCCGTGGCGGCATTGCCGGAACAGCAGGCGGGCCCAATAGAGGTCGTCGCCGCTGCCGATGCCGATGCCACTTGAGTCGGCATGTTCGGTCGGGTTGTCGGCCGGGCTGTCGATCGGCGCAACAGAGTCGACGAGGCCGAGAATGGCCGTGGCGCCGCCGTCGAACTGGTCCAGCATCGTGTGCCAATCACGCAGCGTGGACGGCGGTGCGTCGCGATATCGTCGGAGCAGGCTTTCGAACTGCGTGAGTGCACCCGGCAAGGCCGTATTGCGGCTTGGCAGGTCACCGGCGAGTGACTCGATCAATACACCAAAGCTGTCGTCCACACCATCGCGCCAGCAGCGTGCCAGAACAGGCTCGTCGGCAAGCGCAAGCAGGCCCGAGCGCAAGGTCAGCAGTTGCCCCGCGAGATTGCCGCTGTCGACAGTCGAAACGTAGTGCGGCCGCAGCGGTTGCAGAGTCTGTGTGTCGTACCAGTTGAAGAAATGGCCGCGATGTCGCTGCAGGCTTTGCATCGTCTTCAATGCCGCGTCCGTGCGCGCAAGCAGTTGGCGGGTGCCGAGATACCCGAAGTCGCGCGCGGCCAGCCCGGCCAGTAGCGCGAAGCCCATGTTGGTCGGCGAGGTCCGATGCGCGATGCGCGCGACCGGATGCTCCTGCACGTTGTCAGGTGGCAGGTGATTGTCCGCCGCGCCGACATGGGTTTCGAAAAATGCCCAAGTGCGACGTGCGAGCCGGCGCAGAAAGGCAGTTTGCGCCATGGTCAGCGCAGGGCGCTTGGGCTGCAGCGGGCGGTCGATCCACCACACGAGCAGTGGCGACAAGAACCACAGCACCAGCACCGGTGCGGCGGTGGCGAGCACGGTCGGTCGCAGCAGCGCCAGACCGACGCCGCTGGCGATCGCGAGCGCCGGGCCGAAGGCCATCCTGCGTGCGTCATGCAATAGGTCCTGCAGGCTACCCGGCGCCGTTTCGAAGGGCACATCGGCGGAAGGGCGCCACTCGAGCAGCCGGCGCTTGGACAACAGAACGCGCCACAACGTGCGCGTGACGGCCCCGAGGCTGTAGGCCGCCTCGTAGGGCAGGCAGGCCAGCGTCTGCAACGTCTGCAGCAACAGGTCCAGCGCCTGGCGACTCATCGGCGCCGCGGCGCTCGTCGGCTCCTCGGAGCGCAAGCGCTGCAAGGGACGTCGCAACCAGCCCGCAAGATTAGCGCCCAGCGGCACCAAGGCGACGATGGCAAGCACATACAGGGTCCACCGGCCGGGTTGCGGCATCAACCCCCACGCGGCCAGCAGCATCAGCAACAACGCAGCGGGTGCGAGGCTGCGCCGCAGGTTGTCGAACACCTTGGCGCGCGACAGGAGTGACAACGGATTGGGCGGCGCTTGCGGCAGGGCGTACAGACGCCGGCGCAACCAGCCGAGCAGTTGCCAATCGCCACGAATCCAGCGGTAGCGACGCGCCACGTCGGCGCTGTAGCGCATCGGCGCGTCCTCGAGCAGCTGCACTTCGCTCAGCAGGCCGGAGCGTGCGTAGCAGCCTTCGAGCAGGTCGTGGCTCAGGATGCGGTTCTCGGGCATGCGGTGGCCAAGAGCGCGTTCGAAGACGTCGACGTCGTAGATGCCCTTGCCGACAAAGGAACCCTCGCCGAACAGGTCCTGGTAGACGTCGGAGACGGCCCGCGTATAGGGGTCGATGCCTGTCTCGCCACCGTACAGCCTTGCATAGCCGGAGCGGTTTGCGCTTGTCAGACTCAACGCGACGCGGGGTTGCAGGATGCCGTAGCCCTCGACCACGATGTCGCGTTGCGCACCACTGCCGAAGCGCGGTCGGTTCAGTGGGTGCGCCATCGCAGCGACGAACTGCGCAGCTGCGTCGCGTGGCAGCTGCGTGTCGGTGTCGAGCGTGATCACGTAGCGCACGGCAGACAGCGCACGCGTGTCGCCGACGATGCGCTCGAAGCGCTCACCCGCTCCAGCGCTCGCATGCCCGCGCAACAGTGCGTTCAGGTCGGCAAGCTTGCCGCGTTTGCGCTCCTGACCCATCCAGACGCGTTCGCGCTCGTTCCAGCGGCGCGGCCGGTGAAACAGGAAGAAGTTATCGGTGCGATGCGTGTCGGACGTCGCGCCGTACTTCATATTCAGCGCGGCGATGCGCATTGCTGCGAGTTCGACCAGCGCGGCATCGGCGGGCCGATGCTCTTGTGCAGCGTCGTGCAAATCGGTGAGCAGGCCGAAATGCAGCCGCGCGTCGCGATTGGCGAGAAATCTCACTTCAAGCGCGTCGACCAGGTCCTCGACGCTTGCGATGCTGCCGAGCATCGTCGGCACGACCACCAGCGTGCGCGCATGCGATGGGATGCCGAACGCGTAGTCCATTCGCGGCAAGGGCTGCGGCGCGACAATCAAGGTCACGAACCAGTTGACGATCGAGACCACGAGCTGGCTGCTTGCGACCAGCAGAACCACGGCGAGTGCGAATACGCCCCACCATGGCCACTGCAAGGCCGAGTGCACCTCGAGTAGCGCCCCGGCGCTGAGCGCCAACGTGCCTAGCACGATGCTGCCCGCATACAGCGGCAGGGCCTTGGCACGCGCGCTTCGCGCCACCTTCAGAGACAACGGCCGGCGCATGCCCACGGCCTGCTCGAGCGCGGCGCGGCCGCCACCGATCAGAAAGTAGCCCACATGCATGTGCCGGACGCTTTGCCGCCGGTCCTGCGCGCCGTCTGCAGTCTCGCCTTGGCGCGACGCAGCCGATGCGCGGCATAGCTCGACCGCTTGGCGGGCCACGTCCGTCTCAGAGCAAGGTGCCAGTCGGGCGATCGCCTCGACCGCGTGGCGGTAGCTGTCGCGTGTGCCGAAATCCATTTGTGCGTAGGCGCCGCTGGGATCGTCCCGCAAGGCCTGCTCGACGCTGCTGAGCAACTCGACGAATTCGCGCCAGTCGATGGCGCCCAGCAAGCGCAGGCTGCCGATGCTGTTGCTCACCGACACCTGGTTGGCCGCCTGCTGCTGCCCTTCCATATGCACCAGTTGTTCGATCGTCTGGTGGGATTCGGCCAGGCGCTGCTCCATCCACGTCAACGGCAGCGCTAGCCCCGCGCCCCGCCCCTGCAGGCGGCGGGCGAACTCGGCCACGAAGGCGTTGGTCAAGCGCGGCATCGAGCGTGCCATGTCGGCCACGACCAGGATCAGTTCGCTGGGCGCCCTTTCCGCCACATCCAGCATGCGCTGCGCCCAGAGGCCGGCCGTTTGCCGCTCGACATGGGCGATGGTGACGCGCGCGGCGACGCGGCGCAGGTTCTCGATCAGCGCCAGCCGCAGCATGATCGGGCAGGCCCACAGCTCGCCCAGCAACAGCGGCTGAACCGATTGGTACGCCGCGACGAAGCGGCTCAACGAGCCGCGGCCGATCTGCCCGTCACCATGCGCCACGGCCTGCAATGCGAGGGCATAGACGCGTGGCTGGCCCGCGGCGACGCCGTTGGCCGGGTCCAGAGTGAGCCGCGGCAGCTCGTGGCTGTAGCCGCGCGGCAAGTGCCGGCGAGCGGTGCGGATCTGTTCCTCGATCAGGTAAAAATTGTCGAGCAGCCATTCGGCGGCCGGGGTGATCCGCCGATTCTCCCGGACGGCGGCGGTCAGCAGGTCGCAGGTGCCGATCAGCACTTTCTCGTTGTCGGCCAGACGGGCCAGCAACTCGTCGCGCACGCGGCGCGTGGTCAGCTTGTGGGACGCGGCGAGACGCTTGCCGTGCTGCTCCATCTGGTCGGCGCTGTACAGCTCCGCGCGCAGCGGCAGTTCCTCGTCCGGACGCTCGCGCGGCAGCGCGCCGAAGCGCCCACCTGCCCGCAACAGGGTTTCGAATACCCCTGCGTTGCTGCTCGCCATCGGCACCAACCCCCAAGTTCTGTGTGGCCGGTGCAGCCGGCCTGTAAAGCGAAACGCCCCCCGTATGACCGGAGGGCGCTGGCAGCGTTCATCAGGCGCCGCTTTGCAGCGCTGCAACGTTACGCACACTCGTGGACGGCGTCCCGTCGAATCGCTGCGCGAATTGCCAGCATGGTCTTGCGCCGCAGCTCAACTACGACCAGGCTAGATCTTTCCCAGCACGAAGAGAACAATCACGATCAGGACGAGAACTCCGACGATGCCGCTCGGGCCGTATCCCCATTTCGTACTGTGCGGCCAGGTCGGCAGCACGCCGATCAACGCAAGTATCAACACGATCAGCAGTATGGTCCCTAAACTCATGATTTACCCCTTTTGTTTGCAAATGTGAGCGGTCAGGACAGTTTCCCCCGAGCCGCGGCAACGATAGGGCGCGCCGCATCCGGGCGTCTGTGCGATGCCGCACGGTTTCCCCCGGGGCCTGCTAGACGATGCGGAAGTTGCCCGCGCCAAACAGGCCGAGGACGCCGACCAGGATCAGATACAGCGCGACAATGTAATTCAACAGCCGGGGTACCAGCAGAATCAGTATGCCGGCGATCAGTGCGATCAGTGGGCCTGCGCTCAGGTGCAAGTTCATGGAAGTCTCCAGAAAGAGTTACGGGACCAGTGATTCTCGCAGAACCGAACATTGTGCGCGAGCGCACTGACGTTTGCAGACGGTCGAACTAGTATTGCCAGGAGACGTGAGTAGATATTGTCCACGCACGTTACGCTTCCAAGGGTGGCCAAGTGTCCAACGCGTCGCGTGCGCAATTTTTCGTTCAAACTGGAGAAATACAATGAGACTTTCGATACTGGTTGCAGCGCTGGCAGTCGCCGGCTTGGATGCGTGTGACAAACCGACCGTGGTGAATACGCCCGCCCCCGTGGTCAAC
>JBDTSN010000185.1:0-5288 GCA_039931145.1 Burkholderiales bacterium
GTTGTGGAGCCTGTCGCGGCGAGCCGCCGCGTTGCAGTCCTTCGCCGCCGGCTCGCACTATGCGATCAACATCCTTGCCGCCGATCAGCGCGCGCTCGCCGACCGTTTTGCGGCGCGCAGCGCGGACCGCTTCGAGGGTGTCGCACTGCGCGAAGGACTTTGCGGCGCGCCTGTGATCGAGGGTGCGGTCGCGGTGTTCGAATGCTTCAACCGCAGCCGCTATGACGAGGGTGACCACGTCATCTTCGTCGGCGAAGTCGAGCACTGCGAGTTTCGCGCTGGCGCCGCGCCGCTGATCTTTCACGGCGGGCGCTACTACGCCGAGCTGCCGCTCTGAGCCATGGCGCCCGACTCCGGATCGGTGAGTCACGTGCCCGCGGCACTGCAAGGAATCAGCTTCATCGAGCGCGGCTGGCTGTCGTCGAACAACGTGCTGCTGCACGGCGCGCCAGGCGAGGGCTCGACGCTCGTCGACACCGGCCATTGCAAGCACGCGGCGCAGACGCTTGCGCTCGTGCGCCACGCGCTGGGTGAGGAACCGCTGGCGCGAATCATCAACACGCATCTGCACTCGGACCATTGCGGTGGCAATGCACTGCTCAAACGTGAGTTCGGTGCACCGATCCTCATTCCGCCAGGCCAGTGGGACGCGGCGCGCGCCTGGGACGAGGACGCGCTGTCGTACCGCGCGACGCGCCAGCGCTGCGAGCGCTTCAGACCCGACGCGCAAATCGTCCCGGGCGACGCGATCGCCGTCGGCGGCAGGCGCTGGGAGGTGATCGCCGCGCCGGGCCACGACCCGAATGCGGTGATGTTCTTCGACGCGCAGCACGGTGTGCTGATCTCCGCCGACGCGCTGTGGGCGAACGGCTTCGGCGTCGTCTTCCCCGAACTCGAGGGCGTATGCGCATTCGACGACGTCGCCGCCGTGCTCGACCTGATCGAGCGCTTGCCGGTGCAATGGGTGCTGCCGGGTCATGGCGCGCCGTTCCAGGACGTGGGGCCATCGCTCGCGCGCGCCCGCTCGCGGCTGGCGTCGTTTCGCGCCGACCCCGCGCGCCACGACCGCCACGCGGCGAAGGTGCTGCTCAAATATCACCTGCTGGAGGAAGGGCAGCAAGTGATCGACGATCTGCGCGCCTGGTTCGCCTCCACGCCGCTGCTCCAGCGCATGCAGCGCCGCATGAATGCGCCGCCGCAAAGCCTGGAAACGTGGTGTGACGCGCTGGTTGCCGAACTTGTCGCGGCAGGGGCGCTGGTGGTGCGTGACGGCGTGATCTGCAACGAGTGAGGCGCGCGCGATGCATTGATGCTCGCAACCCGGCCCTCACCTGCAGTGCACGCTCCGGCAAGCACGCCGTAGCTGCTCGACTGGCTCGCCGCAGGCGGACTTCCCCCTCGCCCCTTTGGGGAGAGGGCCGGGGAGAGCTGCTGCGCAAGTCGCCCGGTACTCTGCGAACCACCGCCCTCATCCCAACCCTCCCAGAGCGAGAGGGAGAACACCTCTTCGAGTGACCGATACGCTCAGGCGCCGATACGCGCGATCTCGCCGTAGGCGTGATTGAGCCAGAGCTTCAGGCGCTGGCGCTCCATCAGGCCGAGGCCGGGGCCGTCGATCGCACCGCCGTGGCGGGCAGACCAGAAGCTTGCATTGCGGGCGTCGATCTTCTGCACGACAGGGTCGTGCAGATGCCGGATCGTGATCACGCTTGCGCCGAGGCCGGTCGCGCGTTCGAGCTGCCCGGATCGCTCGAGCTGGCCGAAATCATCACCGCGCAACTGGTTCTTCACGATCACGTAGCGAACGCGCTGGCCGAAGCGGTCGAGCAGCCGCGCGAGCAGATCAACCGAGTCGCGGCCCGAATCCATCACATGCCAGTAGTGCAACGCGATGCCCGACAGATCGGCCATGTCGAGGACGCCGGATTCATCCATCCACTTGACGAGCGGGTCGTGCGTCTGCGCCGCCAGGTCGACGAGCACGCGCCGCCCCGGAACCTCCATCGCACTCTCGATGATCTGGTCGAGCGCTTCGTAGCGATCGACGAGTGCGGCCGACGCGTGGTCGGAATAAAAACGCATCAGCGCGCCGTGCGAACGGTCGGTGTCGAAGCCGATGAAGGGCAGCTCGTTGTCGATGAAGTACTGCGCAAGCAGGCGCGACATCATCGACTTGCCGACGCCGCCTTTCTCGCCGCCGATCAGGTGGACCTTGGACGTCGCATCGGTTTGCAGGGTGGGCACGTTCATGGGCAGACTTCGGGTTGGACGACCGCTCGATTGTGCCGCCTGCGCCGCTCCCGCCCCCCGTTCGAGGGGAGGGTTTCCACCAAGAGCCGGCCGGCCGTGGATTGACGGGGGCGATTCATCTGTTAGCTTCTGCGCATGGGCACCGTGAGGGCGTCCGACCAACCCGCCCGGCGTGCGCCGGCAACCCAGGAGCAAACATGACCACGCTACGCAAACTCTTCGTCACTGCGGCGCTTGCCGGCCTGACGAGTGCCGCATCGGCCTACCCGTTCGACAGCCTCTACATCTTCGGCGACAGCTTGTCCGATTCGGGTAACAACGCGCTCGTGATCGGCACCAACGGCGCGCAGCCGATCACCAACAGCTATATCCCGTCGCAGCCGTACGGGCCCGGGCAAGGTTTGGGGCAATACACGAATGGCAACGTCTGGGCCTACAGCTTCGCTTCGGCGATCGGCCTCGCGGACTATGCTCGGCCGTCTTTGTCGTTACTGCCGAACGCCGGGAACTACGCCGCCGGCGGCGCGCGAACCAGCGTCGACGGCCTTTACTACCCCGGGAAGGTGCTACCCAGCCTGAAGACGCAGGCGAAGGGCTACCTGGCATCCACCGGCGGCACGGCGTCGGCGAGCGCGCTGTATGTCGTCGCGGGCGGTGGCAACGATGCGCGCGACGCGCTCGAGGCGGCTGCGGCCGATCCGGGCAACGCCGTCAGCATCATCACCAGGGCTGCTTTGACCTATGCCTTCAACACCGGTCGGATCGTCGACTCGTTGCAGGCGGCTGGTGCGCAGCACATCGTGGTTTGGGATGTGCCGAACCTCGGCATCACTCCGGCCGTGAGTGCAGAAGGTTCGCTCGCGAGCTTTTTGGGCAATCTCGTAAGCAAGTCGATGTCCAACGTGCTCACCGCTCGCATGAGCGGGGAAGCCGGCGTGACACTGTTCGACTTTTACAGTCTGTCGACGTCCTGGGCGGCCGACCCTGGCGCATTCGGTTTCGTCAACGCGACCGACGCCTGCGGTGGAGTCCTCGGCTGCGACCCTTCGACCTATGCCTTCTGGGACGGCATCCACCCGACCTCGGCCGGCCACGCGCTGATCGCCGAGGCGATGTTCGCGGCTGTCGTACCCGAGCCCGAAACCGTTGTGCTGATGATCGCCGGCCTTGCGCTCGTCGCGTGGCGCGTGCGGCGCCGCGCCTGAGCAGGGTTCACTTCCACTGAAAGACGGCCGGCTCTGCCCGGCCGTTTTTTCGCACGTCCGCCGTTGCGGCCGATGGCTTCGCACGCGCTCAAGCCGGCGCCTGCAGCGCCGGATCGACGTCCATGAATCGCCAGCTTCGCCCCTGCCCGGTGAAGGTGTTGCGGTGATAGCCGATCACCCATGGCTGCGCGAGGTCGGTGTAGATGCGGTGGACGTGGATCTTGTACGGCATGTAGGCGACGACGAGCTTCTTCGCGGTATCGATTGCCGCCTGACGCTCAGGGCCGTCGGGCAGCACGCGTTGCGTTTCGTACACGGCGTTGTAGGCCGGCAGATCGAAGCGCGCCTTGTTCGACTGGCCCTTGTTCGGACCGTAGGCGAGCACCATGAAGTCCTCCGCGTCGGGCGTGCTCGCTGTCCAGCCGACGCCCCACATCATCAGCTTGCCGGCGCTCGACGCCTTCAGGTTCTCGGGCCACTTGGCGGTCGTGAACTCGATGCGGATGTTGATCGCATCCATGTTTTTCTTCCACAGCTCAACGAGACTGCGTGAGCTGCGGTCGGGCTGCGTCGCGTAGCGCAACACGAGCGGCGAGCCGTCGGGCTGGTCGCGCCAGCCGTCGCCGTCCTTGTCGACATAGCCGTAGAGATCGAGCAGGGCTTTCGCGCGCGCGGGGTCGAAGTCGCTCATCTCGCTCTTGAAAGCCGGGTCGTAGCCCCAGACGCCGGGCGCGATGTGGGATTGCCCCGGAATCGCCTGGTTGTGGCGCACGAGGCGGATCTCCTTGTCGATGTCGACACCCAGGCTGATCGCGCGTCGCAGCGCGACCTTCTCGGGCGTGTAGCCGCCGACGACCGGGTCTTCCATGTTGAAGTAGGACAGCGACACGTCGGCACGCGGATAGCGCAGCATGTGAATGCCGCGCTTGCGCAGGTTCGGCGCGAGTTCGTTGTTCGGCATCGCGAGGTCGGCGTATTCGGCCGGCACCTCGTCCTGCAGGTCGAGTTCGCCGTTCAGGAAGGCGAGCCAGCGCGGCTGGTTCTCCTCGATGATCGCGATCTCGATCCGATCGAGCATCGGCAGCGTGCGGCCGGTGAGCGCGTCGGCCGCGGCGCGTGCCATCGCGTCGCCCGCGGGCGCTTCCTCGCCGTACACCTCGTGCCGGTAGTCGGGGTTGCGCTCGAGCACGATGCGCGAAGCGCGACGCCATTCGCCGAGCCGGAATGCACCGGTGCCGACCGGATGTGCCGAGATCGCGTCGCCGTAGAACTCGACCACTTCGTGCGCGACCGCGGCCCATGACACGTCTGCCATCTGCAGCAGGAAGCGCGGCGACGGCTCGGCAAGCCGGATGCGGTAGGTGTAGCGATCGAGCGCACGCGCGCCCTCGACTTCTCGTGTGTACCTGAACACCTTTTTGCCCGTGATCGCCTCGCGTCGCAGTTCGCTCAAGCCGAGCAGCTTTGCCGCTTCGAGGCGGTAGACGTTGGTGCTCTTCCAGCGCGGGTCGTAGTGGCGCTTCAGGGCATAGACATAGTCCTCGGCGACGAGCTCGCGCCGCTGGCCCTTGAAGGCCGGGTCGTCGGCGAAATAGATGCCGGGCTTGACCTGGAAGGTGAAGGTTCGGTAGTCGGCCGAGACCTCGGGCATCGCGACGAGCGTCGCCGGCCGCAGCCGGTAGGGGCGGGCGAGGAACTCGAACTCGAGCGGCGAATCGAAGATCGCCGCCGCGACGGTGCGCGAATACAAGTCCGAAATCTGCGCCGGATCGAAGCCGGTTTCGGCGACCGGAAACGAGGTGCGCAGCACGCGCGCCGGCACCGTTCGCGACG
>JBDTSN010000186.1:0-5250 GCA_039931145.1 Burkholderiales bacterium
GCTCACCGTCGGGTCGGGTGGTTCCGGCGGCGTGTTCGGGCCGACGCTTTATGTCGGCGTCATGCTGGGCGGCGCCTTTGCCGGCTTGCTGCATCTGTTTCACGTCAACATCGACGTCACCTGGCTGGCGGTGGTCGGCATGGCAGCTGTATTTGCCGGCACTGCGCGGGTGCCGATCGCGGCGATGGTGATGGTCATCGAAATGACCGGCGGCTTTACGCTGATCATGCCGACGATGGTTGCCGTCGCGATCGCGTTCCTGGTGCAACTGCTGTTGTCCCGGAACGCAAAGTACCCGACGATCTACGAATGTCAGGCACCGACCCCCGCCGACAGCCCGGTCTATCGCGAGGTGTTCTATCAGGCGGCGGCAGATCTGCTGCGCCGCCAAAGTGTCCACCTCGACCGTGACATCCTGAGCAGCGAACTGCAGGCGGCGCTGGACCGCGGCGAGGGCGTCGCGCTGCGCCGACGCCAGGAGCAGCTCTACAGCCTGGTGGTGCCCACCGGTTCGCCGGTCTCCGGCAAGGAAGTGCGCAGCTTGGGCCTGGCCGACATGGGTGCGCTGATCGTCGGCGTGATCCGCGGCGAGGGCGACATCATCCCCAACGGCAGCACGCGGCTGCAGGTTCAGGACGGCTTGCTGGTGGCTGCGACCGACGACTCGATCGGCGCGTTTCGCGCCATGCTCCAGCCACCGCAGAGGGGTGCCGAGGAAACCCTCGACGCGGCTGCGCGGCATCCAGCAAACGACACGCCGCAAGGCTGAGCGGCGAAGAACGGCGTTTGAAATCCCGGCGCGCTGTTCCTACGTAGTCGATCCAGGTCTTCACGGCATGCGGCATGCGGCATGCGGCATGCGGCATGCGGCAAGCGCGGCGTCGCGTGTCGCTGTACCGTCGTGCTCGCATGCATGGCCTTACGGTTCGGTCTGCACCTCACCGCCAAGGGGAGCCTGAGTTCGCCCTCGGTGATCAGCAATGCGTTGCGCTTGCGTGGCTGCGTGGCAAGCGCGCAGTGAATCGCGATCCCTGAGCGGCGTATCCACGCGGTGAGTGAGCGAGTGCCCGTCGAATCTCATGCCCGTGCTGGTGTTTGGTGTCTCGGTGCGCCTCACTGCTGCCGAGGCTGAGAGCGTGGGCAGCAGCCGGTATCACCACATCGTCGATGCCACGATCGGCGCCGCTGCTTCAAGAATGATCCGGACGCAGTAGTCTGCGAATCGAATCTTCGAGCATGGATACGGGTCGCACCGATGGACTGGCAAGATCAAAACGAATTGGCTTTGCATGGCACGCACGGGTGATGCTGCGGTGGCGAGTCGGGACGCGGTCGCGACGTTCGGGGCGACGCACGGCAACGTTCTGCCGCGTGCGTTCTACAGACGCGATTCGCGGGTGGTTGCCCCAGCGCTGTTGAACAAGGTGCTGATGGGTGCCGACGGACGCAGCGGGCGCATCGTCGAAACCGAGGCGTATTGCGGCTCGGTCGATGCGGCGGCGCACACTTATCGCGGCAAGACGGCACGCAACGCGACGATGTTCGGCGCACCGGGCAAGCTGTATGTGTACTTCACCTACGGCATTCACTATTGCTGCAACACGGTGTGCGGCGAGGTCGGCGAGGGTATCGGTGTGCTGTTGCGTGCGCTCGCGCCACTGAGCGGGCTGGAGCAGATGCGCGGGGTCCGGCCGAAGGCACGTCGTGATCGCGATTTGTGCAGTGGGCCCGGGCGCTTGACGCAGGCGATGGGCATCAGCGGCGCCCATGACGGCGTCGACCTGGTGACCGGCGATGGCGGCTTCTGCATCATCGACGATGGCACGCCGCCGCCACTTGAGTTGATGCCGACCGGGCGCATCGGTATCCGCCATGCGGCGGACGCTGCGTGGCGCTGGTATGTACCGGGTGACATCAATGTGTCGCGGCGCTGAGCGCGTGCCGGGCAACCGCGAACCGCGTGCGATGAGGATGCGCGGCGTGCCCGGCGAACGCCGTGTGGGTGCTGCAAGGCGACAGTCGAGAACTGTCTGTCTTCCACCCGACGCTCGTGATTCACTTCAGCACGATGGAGGTGGCAGATGCCCATGAATCCCCAACGTCGCCGTCTTTTGCTGGGCAGCGTTGGCGCCGCGACTGCCGCCACGCTCGGATTGCCGGCCGCCGCGGACGATGCGATCGACTTGCACATCGAGCTGCATGCCGAGCCGGCCGAGGTGCAATTGCGCGCCGGCGCCGCGACGCGCGTGTGGCGCCTTCGCGGCAAGCTGCTGCGCGGTGCGCCACAGGCGATGCAGTTGTCAGCCGGCGGCTATCTCGGCCCCATCATTCGCGTGCATCGTGGGCAGCGCCTGCGTATCGACCTGTTCAACGCCTTGCCCGAATCGACCATCGTGCATTGGCACGGGCTGCACGTGCCCGAAGCCGTGGATGGCCACCCGCGATTTGCGATCGGCCCCGGGGAGCAGTTCCGCTACGAGTTCAGCGTGGAAAACCGCGCTGGCAGCTACTGGTTTCACCCGCACCCGCACGGCCGCACCGGCAAGCAAATCTATGCGGGGATGGCCGGCTTGTTCCTGGTCAGCGACGACGAAGAATCCGCGCTCGGCCTGCCCGGCGGCGAGCAGGATCTGCCGTTGGTCATCCAGGATCGCAACTTCGACGACGACAACCAGTTCGTCTATCTCGGCGACGAAAGCGCGGCGCCCAGCGGCACGCGGCACGGGATGATGGGCGGCCGGGGCGGCATGGGCGGCGGGATGATGGGCGGCGGCATGGGTGGCGGCATGATGGGCGGCGGCGGCATGGGCTCGATGATGGAGCGCATGATGGGTGTGCTCGGCAACTACATCCTCGTCAACGGCCAGTTGCAGGCCAGCCGCGCAGTCGAGCCGCGCGCCTACAGGCTGCGGCTGCTGAATGCGTCGAACACACGCACCCTGAAGCTGGCCTGGAGCGATGGCACGCCGCTGACGGTGATCGCCACCGGCGGTGGCTTGCTCGCCGCGCCGCTGCAGCGCGACTACGTCATGTTACCGCCCGCCGATCGCATCGAGCTGTGGGTCGATTTTGCGAAGTGGGCGCCTGGCCGTGCGCCGGTGCTGCGCAGCCTGGCCTTCGACGCCGGCATGAGCATGGGCAGCATGGGTATGGGCGGCAGGATGGGCGCCGGCGCCACACTTGCCGATGGCGCGGCATTCGACATCCAACGTTTCGATATCGGCGCCGGCAAGGCGCACGCCGATGTGCTGCCGGCGACCTTGTCGCGCATCGATCCGCCGCAGCCGCAGCGCGCAGTCAATGCCGGCAAGCCGAAGGTCTTCGAAATAACGATGGGCATGATGAAGTGGGGCATCAATGGCGCCAGCTTCGAGATGCTCGGCGTCAGCACGCTCGAGACCGTCAAGCTCGGCACGCTGGAACTCTGGGAGTTCAGCAACGACGGCGGCGGTTCGATGATGGGCATGGTCATGGCGCACTCGATGCACGTGCACGGGCTGCAGTTTCGCGTCATTTCGCGCGAGGTGTCGCGCAGGTTCGCCAATGACTACGCCTCCGTCGAGGCCGGGCATGTCGACGCCGGCTGGAAGGATACGGTGCTCGTGATGCCGGGTGAACGAGTGCGCATTCTGCTGCACTTCACCGACTACCCCGGCTTGTTCCTCTACCACTGTCACATGCTCGAGCATGAAGACTCGGGCTTGATGCGCAACTACCTCGTCAAGACTTGAATCGCTAGTGCAGCGTGCAACACTGCACTCGTCACCGACTGTGGTGGACACTCGTCTATCGCGTACCCGGCCGCACCAACACCAGCCAGAGTGCGGCAAAGCAGCAGGCCATTGCCGCCAGCTGGATCGCGCCGAGCGGCTCGCCGTGCACCAGCGCGCCGGCGAGCATAGCGACAACCGGCACTGCGACAACCGACAGCCCGGCGACGTTGACCGGCAGGATGCCGACGATCGCAAACCAGCTGACGTTGCCGATCGCCATCGGCACAAGCGCGATGTAGGTGATGACCGCGATCGACTGCCAAGACGGAATGAACCAGACGCCGTCGCTCAGGATCAGCGCACGGATCGCGGTCGGCACCGCGGCAATCAGCAGCTGCCAACCCGTGAGCACGATCGCCGACACATCGATGTCGCTGCGCTTGATGATCAGCGTCCCGATTGCCCAGCCGATCGCGGCGACGAGCCCCAGCGCGAGACCAGCGGGCGCCTGGGCGTAGGCCTTGAAGCTCGGCACCATCAGCGGCAGCACGGCCACGCCGCCGAGCACGATGCCGAGCACGAGCCGGGCGCCGAGTCGTTCGCCGAGTACGGCCCACGAGAGCAGCGCGGACCACAACGGCATCGTGAAGCCGATCACCGCCGCCTGGCCTGAGGGCAGCAGGATCGCCGCATAGGTGCTCGCAATGTTCCACAAGACGAAGTAGAAGAAGGTCGCAATGCAGATCCGCAGCCAGTGCTTGCGCGAGATCTGAAGCGACTGCCCGCGAAGGCGAGCCACGCCGAGCACGACGACCCCGGCGAGGGTGACCGAAACGGCGCGGAAGGTCCAGACCGACACCTCGTGCACCGCCATGGAGAAAAGCGGCCAGGTCGATCCCCAGGCCAGCGTAAGGATGACGAGCAGGTAAAGCGCACGGCGCCTTGTTCCGGTCACAGTTGCAGCTGCGGCAGGTTCACCGCTCATGTGTGCATCGCCAACGGTCGCAGACATCGAATCGGCTCGCTGGTGCTGCTGTCGCGCTCCATGGCATCCGGTTTGCGCGCGAGCGTGCGGGAAAACGCTTCCCCCTTTCGGGTGTCGCCCATGTGGTGGATAGCCAAGCGCGCGGACGAGGCCGATAGTGAGGGGCTCGGCGGGCGAGGGCGCTTGCCTTGGAGGTCCATGTGCAGTTCGAGGAATGTACCGAAGGCCCGTACCGCATCTATGCCGGTGCGCTCGAAGCGCCGCGCGGCGAAGGCTATATCGCCGCCCTCATCGTCAGGCGCATTGACGCCAACTCGCCGCGCGGCTGCGAAGCCTTTCGCGACGAGAGTCTGGCTTGCGGCTACCGATGGAACACGGCGCGCGACGCACTGTTCTACGCGATGCGCCGGGCCCGACAAGTCATCGGCAAAGAGCCGATGACTACCGACTGAAGGCGAGAACGACTCGACGCCTTGCGATGCCGGTTGCGGGCTGGGGCTGGAGCGGGTGAAGGGAATCGAACCCTCGTATGAAGCTTGGGAAGCTGCCGTT
>JBDTSN010000187.1:0-5240 GCA_039931145.1 Burkholderiales bacterium
GCGTCAGGTCTGGATCGACGCGAACATTACCGCCGCTTGTGGCGGCGTGCGCAAGCTGTTGGACATGTCGTTCAACGACACGCTTGATTCGCCGATGAGGCGCAAGACGTAGGATCGCATCGAATGCGGCCAGTCGGCGGAAGGGTGCGATCGCGTTCGTGCCATCGTCGACAAGCGCGGTCCCCGAATTGACGCCTGAACAAAGGTAGCAACGAAAAGCAACAGCCGGCACGCGCGCGCCGGCTCGCCTACAGACGCCCGGGCGGGTTGCAATCGTAGCCCTGGGTCGATCTTGTTGGGGAATTGCCCCCGCGCTGGGTCGAGCAAGTCCGCCGCGCGGCGAGCAGGACAGTCTGCAGGCGCAGGCGGTGCGCTCGCAGCCTCCGCCGGGAGGCTGCTCCCTGCCCCAATGGCCATGCTCCGAGGTTGAAGGGCCGCTTTGCACACTTGGCTTGACCGGCAGCTTCTGCCGTTCACAGTCTCCCGCGATCCGATAGCGGCCGATCTCGAATGACGATTCGAACTCAGCCTGCAAACTGCAGCTGGATGCGCCCGAGCGGGCCGCGATGAGCGTGCCAGGCAAGGCCGGGTGCAGGCTTGCCCTTTCGGGCGATGAACTACCGCGGCAAGGCGTTGGCCTGCCCGTCGGTGGTGACCAGGTACTTCCTCGCCTTGTCCTGCAGCGCGTGCGGCATCGGCACGCTCTGGTTTGTCTCCAGGCTCGCCTGCACGGCGACGCTGTCGCACGTGGCGAGCATCGCGCCGCTTTCCTCGTCGAACATCTGGTGCAGGAAGCGGAAGTACTTCTCGCCCACCGCCAGGAAACCGCTCTTGACCTGCACCAGTTCGCCGCCGCGCAACTCGCGCAGGAACTGGTAGTTCTGGCGCACGATGGCCACCCGCAATTGCTGCTGCTTCATGTTGCCCGGCGTCAGCCCGATGGCGTGCAGCAGAAGCCACGTCGCCTGGTCGAAGCGCGAGACGTACATGTGTGAGTTCATGTAGCTGGCGGCGTCGTACTCCGACGCCAGCACCGCGCCCCGAAAAGTGTGTACCCAGTTGGTCATGATTGGCTGCCTCGCTCTGTGTCAGTCCCGGCGGTCGGGACGAGGTCGTTTCGGGCCCACTCGAGGGCCCATTGCGCGGCGACCTCCTCGGGCAGCGTGCTCGCGTTGGCGTCGTGCGTGAGCACTTCGCCGGCGCGCCGCGCACCCAGTTCAGTGAGCAGCGCATCAAAGCGGATGCCGCCCTGGGCGAAGGTGTCGCCGTAGGTCCCGTCACCCAGCGCGATGACGCCGTAGCGAACGCCGGACAGGTCGGGTCGCGTCGACTCGAGGGCCTCGAAAAGGTCCAGCGCGTTGTCGGGCAGGTTGCCGAAGCCGTAGGTCGAAGTGCAGATCAGGAAGGTTCTGCTCGCCTCGAACACTTCGGCCCCGCAATCATTCATCATGCAAAGCGCCACGTCGTGGCCCTCGGCACGCAGCACCTGTTCCACTTCCTGCGCGACCATCTCGGCCGTCCCGGTCATCGTTCCGACCAGGATGTTGATCTTGGCCTGCACCGTGTCGGCCCCCATTCCTGCGCTCCTTGCACTGGCTTTGTCTCGCGTGACGCACTGTCACGCAATAATGAATCATTGTGCAGTACAACATGACCGCACCGAACGTCCGGCCATGCCGACCATGAGGCATTTCGCGATCATCGGCAGCGGCCCTGCGGGTTGCTATCTCGCCGACAGCCTGCAGCGTCTGGCGCCCGACGCGCACATTGATGTGCTTGAACGGCTGCCGGTGCCGTTCGGGTTGGTGCGCTACGGCGTCGCCCCTGATCACCAGGCGACGAAGGCCGTCGTGCGCGTGTTGGACAAGGTGCTCGGGCGCGAGCGGATCAGCTTCTTCGGCAATCTCGAGGTGGGCCGCGATGTGTCGCTCGAAGAGCTGATGGCCTTGTATGACGCCGTGGTGCTCGCCACCGGCGCAGCAAGCGATCGCCGGCTCGGCATTCCGGGCGAGGCACTCGCCGGGGTGCTCGGCTCGGGCGCTTTCGTCGGCTGGTACAACGCGCACCCGGACTGGCGTGCGCCGCCACCCGGGACGGTGCGCTCGGCGGTTGTCATCGGCAACGGCAACGTCGCGATCGACGTCGTGCGCATCCTCGCCAAGGAGCCCTCCGAGATGGCCGGTTCCGACATTGACCCTGCCGCGCATGCCCATCTTGCCGCGCAGCCGATAGAGACCGTCCACATCGTCGGCCGCCGCCGCGCAGCCGATGCGAAGTTCACCCAGCACGAGCTGGCCGAACTGGGAACGCTCGCGCGTGCACGGGTAAGCGTGGCCGATCCCGGCGCGCTCGACGGCGACACGCAGGAGATCGAGGTGCTGCGTGGCTTTGCGGCCGGCGCGACGGCGCGTGAGGCGGCGCCGGTCTCGATCGTGTTTCATTTCGGGCTGACGCCGACAGCCTTCCTGGGTGATGCAGGCCTGGAGGCGGTGCGCTTCTCGCGCGCCGACGGGAGCGCGCTGGAACTGCCCGCCGATCTCGCGGTGACCTGCATCGGCTACGAGAGTGTTGCCTGCGACAAGGTCGTTCCCGAGTCGGGCCTGTTTGCCAACCAGGATGGCCGCATTGACGACGGGCTGTACGTGACCGGCTGGGCCAAGCGCGGGCCCTCCGGCACCATTCCGACGAATCGCACCGAAGCACAGCAGGTGGCCAAGCGAATCGCCGCCGAGGTCGTCGATCACGGTCGCGCCGGCGCTGAGGGGCTCGCAGCGCTGCTCGCCAAACGCGGCGTGCAGCGCGTGGATCACCCGTCCTGGCGCAAGATCGACGTCGCCGAGCAGGCGCGTGCTGCAAGCGATCGCTGCCGGCGCAAGTTCGATTGCGTCGCCGACATGCTGGGAGCTATCGGCCGCGCGGACTAGGGTGCGTTGACATTCAGACGAACCCGCGTGAGGCCATGCAAGAGGCCGAGCCTTCATCGAGGAGTCGCGTGGCCGGCGCGGCAGTTCAGAGACATCCGGCGCATACTCACCGCATGGCCCTGAAACACCTGCTGCCGATGCAGCCCGTCGATATCCATCCGCTCGAAGCCGGGCTCGCAGACGCGAAGTCGATCGCCTTGTTCAAATCCGAGCAGCTCGAAGTCATACGTCTGGTTCTGCCCGCCGGCAAGTCGTTGCCGCCGCACCGCGTCGACGGTGAGATGACTGTGCAGTGTCTTGAAGGACAAGTCGACATCGAAGCCGACGGCCAGCACACGCAGTTGCGCGCCGCGCAACTGCTGTACCTGCAAGGCGGCGTGACGCACAGCGTCGCGGCGTCGAGCGACGCCTCGTTGCTGCTGACTGTCGTCCTTCGCGCCTGATTGCGGCTGACAGCGGCCGGCTATCGCGACACGGCTGCACCACAATGCGTGGATGCAGCCAATCATCGACATTCGCGGCCTGGGCAAGACGTATGAATCGGGCTTCGTCGCACTGCACGATGTCGATCTGCAGATCCGCGCCGGTGAAATCTTCGCCCTGCTCGGGCCGAACGGCGCCGGCAAGACGACGCTGATCAGTATCGTTTGCGGCATCGTCAATGCGACGGTCGGCACGGTGACTGCCGACGGCCACGACATTCACAACGAATGGCGCGCGGCGCGTAGCAAGATCGGCCTCGTGCCGCAAGAGATTTCCACCGACGCCTTCGAGAGCGTGTGGAGCACGGTCAGCTTCAGCCGCGGGCTGTTCGGCAAACCGGCGAACCCCGCGCACATTGAAAAGGTGCTGCGCGAGCTCTCCCTGTGGGACAAGAAGGACGCGCGCATCCGCATGCTCTCGGGCGGCATGAAGCGGCGCGTGATGATCGCCAAGGCGTTGAGCCACGAGCCGCGCATCCTGTTCCTCGACGAGCCGACGGCCGGCGTCGATGTCGAGTTGCGGCGCGACATGTGGAATCTGGTGCGCGGCCTGCAGGCGACCGGCGTGACGATCATCCTGACGACGCACTACATCGAAGAGGCCGAGGAGATGGCCGAGCGCATCGGCATCATCAACAAGGGCCGCATCATCCTCGTCGAGGAGAAGACGCGGCTCATGCAGCAACTCGGCAAGAAGCAGCTGACACTGCATCTGCAGCAAGCGCTGCAATCTGTTCCGCCCGCGCTCGCGCCCTACAACCTGGAACTCGCGGCCGACGGCTACGACCTCGTCTTCACGTTCGACGCGAAGCAGGATCGTTCGCAGATCGCCGACCTGCTGCGCGAGCTCGCCACGCTCGGCATCGAGTTCAAGGACCTGCAGACCGAGCAGAGCTCGCTCGAGGACATCTTCGTCAACCTGGTGCATCAACCCGTATGAACCGCCACGCCATTCGGGCCATCTTCATGTTCGAGATGTCGCGCACGCGGCGCACACTGATGCAAAGCATCGTCTCGCCAGTGTTGTCGACAGCGCTCTATTTCGTCGTCTTCGGCTCGGCGATCGGCTCGCGCATGACGAAGATCGACGGCGTCGGCTATGCAGCCTTCATCGTGCCGGGGCTGATCATGCTGTCGATCCTGACGCAGAGCATCTCGAACGCTTCCTTCGGCATCTACATGCCCAAGTTTTCGGGAACGATCTACGAGGTGCTGTCGGCGCCGGTATCGGCGATGGAGATCGTCACCGGCTACGTCGGCGCGGCGGCGACGAAGTCAATCGTCCTCGGCTTGCTGACGCTCGCCACGGCGCGCCTGTTCGTCGAGTTCTCAGTCACACATCCCGTATGGATGCTTGCCTTCCTGGTGCTCACGTCGGTCACGTTCAGTCTGTTCGGCTTCATCATCGGCGTCTGGGCCGATGGCTTCGAGAAGCTTCAGATCGTGCCGGTGATGATCGTCACGCCGCTCGCCTTCCTCGGCGGCAGCTTTTATTCGATCAACATGCTGCCGCCGCTGTGGCAGACCGTCACGCTCTTCAACCCGGTCGTCTATCTGGTGAGCGGTTTTCGCTGGAGCTTTTATGACGTGGCCGACGTCGGCGTCGGTATCAGCCTGGGGATGACTTTCGTCTTCATGCTGCTGTGTCTGGGCGCGATCACCTGGATCTTCAGGACCGGCTACAAGCTCAAAGCCTGAGCCGGTCCGTAGTGCACTGCGAACGGCCCGTTATGGCAGGCGAATCAGGATCGGCACGCCGGCCTTGCGCAGGCAACCGGTCGTGACGCTGCCCAGGAACGCGGCTGACACCGGCGCCGTATTGGCGCGCGTGACC